>JACNLN010000234.1 GCA_014381485.1 Fidelibacterota bacterium | reverse complement strand
ACTAACCAGCAACAAAATAGTGGATAATTCATACGGTTCATAGAACGTAACCAAACTAATAGATTAAAATATCTCCAGATACTTCTCCACCTCCCACTGACTGACGGATGCTGAGTATTCCATCCATTCGTCCATCTTGGCATCGTAGTAGCGCTGAAAAGCTGTTTCTCCCAGAGCACCTCGAATTACCTTATTGTTTTCTAACTCCCGCAGCGCAGCCCTTAAGGTGGCTGGCAGAGTGTTGATGTTTCTCAGCTTCAGATCAGCTTCTGTCAGTTCATAAATGTTCTCTTCTAATGGATCCGGGAGCTTGTAGCCGTTTTTGATTCCATCCAGCCCAGCTGCCAGCATGACAGCAAAGGCAAGATAAGGATTTGCCATAGGATCGGCACAGCGAAGTTCACATCGGGTGGAGCTTTCTCTTCCCGGGGTGTATCTAGGGACGCGAATCAAAGCAGAGCGGTTGACGGTAGCCCAGGTGATGTAAATAGGCGCCTCGTATCCCGGTACCAGCCGTTTGTATGAATTTACCGTTGGGCAGAGCACACTCGCCATTGAACGGGCATGATGTATTTGACCCCCGATAAAATTGCGAGCTAAATCAGAGAGGTGGTATTGTTTCCCCTCCCCATAAAAGGCATTTTCACCTTCCCTGAAAAGGCTTTGGTGGACATGCATGCCAGAGCCGTTAATTCCGGCGATGGGCTTAGCCATAAATGTAGCATGAAGGTTGTTTCGATGGGCGATAGCCTTTACAGCAAATTTGAATGTCACGGCATTATCTGCCACCGTAAGGGCATCACCATAACAGAAGTCAATTTCATGCTGCCCCTCAGCCACCTCGTGATGAAGGGTTTCAACATCGATATTTAAAGCATCGAGTGCCAGGGTCATATCCTGTCGAATTTCGGATGCCATATCTGTGGATTGATCAAAATATCCCCCTCGATCGTGAGGAAGCGGCCTAATTTCTGCATCTTCCTTTTTGAAAAGGAAAAATTCCAGCTCAGGTCCCACATTGTAGGTATACCCTTCTTTACTGGCGATATCAAGCTGTTTTTTCAAAACCGTTCGGGGAGACCCCTCATAGGGGCTTCCATCCGGCATAAATACGTCACAGATAATTCGAGCTGTTACCCGCCCTGTACCTTTCGTCCAGGGAATGATGGCAAACGTGTTAAGATCTGGTTTAAGATACATGTCGCTCTCGAAAATACGGGTAAATCCTTCGATGGACGACCCGTCAAACCAGATGTTATTATCCAGAACTTCTTCAAGTTTACCCACAGGAATGGTTACAGCCTTTACGATTCCCAACAGATCTGTAAACTGCATATCCAGGAATCGGACATCTTCCTTTTTTGTGATCTCGAGAATGGTCTCTTTTGTCATGATTGCTCCTTTGTTTTATTTCCGTGTTAATTCTGCCAATCTCTCTACCGATTGTCTCGTATTATTGTCAAAAAGATGTTACTCTATTATGTAATTGTCCACCACCCACGCTGCAAAAGAAAAGCTGCTTGTAAAGGCGGGCGATACCGCATTTAATATATGAATGGATGACTTGTTACCTTCCACAATGAAATCCTGAACGAGCTCTAGAGTATTCGTATTTAGCAGCTGTGCTCGTATGCCCGGTCTTCCCCATTCACTGAAACCGGCGGGATCAATCTGTTTGACCAATCTGGCAGCCCTACCGATAAAATATTTTCTGTTATACTTTTTTACCTCTTCAACCGTTAGACGCCTGAAATTGAAAGCGTTGGTGAGAAACAGTTTTGATTCATAACCTAAAATTTGTATAAGCTCATCAAATTTGAACTGTGAAAACCCACGATAATTTTCTCTCCAGAAAGCAGGGATTGCAGTGGGACCTATTTCGATGGTGTCGTCAACGGTGACAGTAAAGTGTATGCCTAGAAAAGGATTGTTTAAATCTGGAACGGGATAGATATTGGTTCTGAGGGGCTTATCGGATTTTGTATATCTCAGGTAGATTCCTTTAAACGGAATGATGGTGTAATCCGTTGAAAAGCTGAAGTCTTTTGCTATTCTATCCGCATAGAGACCAGCAGCATTAATAATTCTTTCTCCCCGGTACCGACTTCCGGAAGTTGTTTCTATCGTGTTATCATCCATTTTGCGCAGATATTTTTCATTAAAGGAGAAATTTATCCCCTCCTCCTGAAGCTCACTTTTTAAACATCCGCTGACTTCTATCGGGTCAACGGTGGCGGTTGTTGGTGATAAAAGAGCGTATTTACAGGTTTTTGCATTGGGTTCAATCTCTGCTAATTCCTTTTCATCAATCAGTGAAACATTCACACCATTTATTTTTCCTCGATTTTCTAACTCGGTAAGCAAGTCAATTTCGGATTCATCTTTTGCCACCACGACTTTCTGGCATTCATTGATTTTTAGATTATTTTCATAACAGTACTCCCTCAAAAGGCGATTACCATCTTTTGTCAGTTTTGCCTTTAAGGAATCTGCTGTGTAATAAAATCCCGCATGAAGCACACCGCTATTTCTACCGCTGCTGTGAAATGCCACATCGGATTCTTTTTCGAGGATCGTTATAGTTGAGCCGGAAAAGCGCCTTTTAAGCTCTCTGGCTATTGCCAGACCGATAATTCCCGCTCCAATGATAACGTAGTCGGATTGAAACTTCATTTTTCCAAATTGATTAATATTGGTTGCCAACCAGGATGGTTTTGGTTTATTGCCCCTGCATCAGGCTGAGATATGTGTCCTCCTTGAAGGTAGACATGACAATCATAGTGTGTGTTCTCACGACACCGGGCCATTTCTGAATTGTGCTGAGTAATTTCTCAAGCGTAGATGTGTTTTGCGTGCGAATTTTTAAAATGTGCGATCCCTCACCTGTAATGGAATGACACTCAAGAACCTCGTCAGACTGATTTGCTTTTTTAACCAGGCTTTCATAGTAATCCGACGAAGCCATCATCACAAGGATAAAAGCAGATACATCGTAATTGACCTGCTTTGGTTCCAGAATGGCGCGAAATTCGTGTATGATTCCACTGTCTACCAATTTTTTTATTCGCTCTAACACTGCGGGTATCGACAGATTGACCTGTTTAGCGATGTCCTTGGCGGTTGCCCTGCCATCCTTTTGAAGAATGTCCAGAATAATTGTGTCTTTGTTATCTAACATAATTGGGCGAATTATATTAACATTTAAAGAAATATACAAGAATAATTTAATAATAACGAAATAAATTCTTTAATAAGTTAAGTTATGGGAGTTTACTCTCGTTTTTAAGGGAAATTACTTTTATTGATGATTCTATTTTTCTTGTCTATATTTTTGGGGCATTGCGGGGGAGGTCTAAACTTGCCAA
>JACNLN010000111.1:7242-17307 GCA_014381485.1 Fidelibacterota bacterium | reverse complement strand
TTTATTTGAATTCAATTGGAAAAAGGGGTCACCGAAGAGGTTTAACTGTAAGGTATTACATTTTCACACCCAATTTCCTTGAAAATCGTTTCCATATCATCTAAATTCACCTCGTAATATTTTTAGATATTTCATCAAAAAACAACTCATCAATCGAATTGGAATAATGTTTTTTTAAAGGGAAGTAAATAATGGACATTTTACAACAACTTGGTATCGAACTGGAAAATCATGGGGCTTGTTCAGGTCCTGGAGGTTGGTCAACTACTGTTAAGGCAGGGAAGTTGGATTCAATTAATCCTGCTACTGAGGAGGTTATTGCCTCTGTCTATCAGGCATCAGAATCGGATTATGAGAATGTGACGGAAAAATCCATTGAAGCATTCAAGGAATGGCGAATGATTCCGGCACCTAAACGGGGAGAGATGGTTCGTCTGATGGCTGAGGAATTACGAAAGAACAAAGATAATCTTGGTAGTCTTGTCTCTCTGGAGATGGGAAAAATCAAAGCCGAAGGAGATGGTGAAGTTCAGGAAATGATTGATATTGCCGATTTTGCAGTAGGACTCTCACGGCAGTTATATGGACTTACAATGCATTCGGAGCGGTACCTTCACCGGATGTACGAACAGTGGCATCCTTTAGGACCGATAGGAGTTATCACAGCTTTCAATTTCCCCGTGGCTGTTTGGTCATGGAATGCTTTCATTGCAGCAGTCTGTGGTGATACGGTCATCTGGAAACCGTCATCCTCCACGCCTCTCTGTGGTATTGCTGTCCAGCATATTTGCAATCACGTACTGGAAAAAAATGGATATCCCCACATATTTAGCCTTGTGATTGGCAGCGGAAAAACGATTGGAGAAAGGTTAATCAAAGATAGACGAATTCCGCTTGTATCATTCACGGGCTCAAGTCCTATAGGTCAGCGAATTGGAAAGGTTGTGGGTGAGCGGCTGGGTAGCACCATTCTTGAACTTGGCGGAAATAATGCGATTATTGTGGACGAGTCAGCAGATTTTAAACTAGCTATCCCAGCTATCGTTTTTGGTGCCGTTGGCACTGCCGGGCAGAGATGTACGTCCACCCGGAGAGTTTTCATTCATAAATCTCAGTTTGATAAAGTGGCGTCAATGCTCATTGATGCGTATCAGCAGGTTAACATTGGAAATCCAATGGATGGTGGGGTACTGATGGGGCCTCTTGTGAATCAAGCGACTGTTGAGACATATTTAATCGCACTTGATCGTCTAAAAGAGGAAGGCGGTGAAATTCTATGTGGTGGCAAGGTATTGGATCATCCCGGATATTTTGTAGAGCCAACCATCGCCAAAGCCGAAAATCATTTCCCTCTTGTCCAGGAAGAAACCTTTGCTCCTATTCTCTACCTGATCGAGTATGAATCTATTGATGGTGCTATACGAATGCACAATGATGTTCCTCAGGGTCTTTCCAGTTCGATGTTTACGACTGACCTCATCAACGCTGAGAAATTTCTTTCACACAAGGGTAGTGACTGCGGGATTGCAAACATCAATATTGGTACATCTGGAGCCGAGATTGGCGGAGCCTTCGGTGGGGAAAAGGATACGGGAGGTGGAAGAGAAGCCGGTTCAGATGCCTGGAAGGCGTATATGCGAAGGCAGACAAATACGATTAACTGGAGTCACGAAATGCCGCTGGCTCAAGGAATTAAATTTGGTGATTTCTCAGACTGATATTCCTGATTTTTAGAATAACTCAATGCTGAATTATAGATAAACATGCCTGGGATAATTGGAATTCGTCGAGAAGATAAAAATATTTGGGAAGGACGGGTTCCCCTGATTCCGAATGATATTTTTAATTTAAGAAAAAAGTATGATATCCAAACCATCATACAACCATCAAATATCAGGACATTTTCCGACGATGAATATCGAAATGCCAATGCTAAAATATCGGAAGATTTAAGTAGTGCCAGCACAATTTTTGCTGTAAAAGAAATTCCAGTGGAGTTTCTTCAGGCAAATAAAACATACATGTTTTTTTCCCACACGATTAAAGGTCAATCTCACAATATGATGATGTTGAATAAACTAATGGATTTAAAATGCAACTTAATTGATTTCGAACGGATTGTAGATGAGCAAGATATGCGTATGATATTTTTTGGACGTTATGCTGGTTTAGCAGGAATGCTAAGAACTCTTCGTGCTTATGGAAAGAAGATCAAAGCTCAGGGATACTCTACTCCTTTTGAGAAAATTAAACGACTATCAGAATATGCTTCTGTAGAAGATGCAAAGGAACATGTAAGGGAAATTGGAAAAGAAATAAATGAAAGGGGACTCCCCGTTGAAGTCTGTCCATTAATTGTTGGATTCACAGGGTATGGGAATGTCTCAAAAGGTGCTCAGGAAATTTTTGACCTGCTGCCTTATTATGAAATTCACCCTGCTGAATTTGTTGACAAATATGATCAAATTCAATCTGACCGTTCTAACCTGTATAAGGTTGTCTTCAAAGAGAAACATATGGTGAATCCCAAAGACGGTCAGTTTGAGTTACAGGATTATTATGATCACCCGGAAAAATATGTACCAAACTTCCACATATATCTTCCCTATCTTACTGTTTTAATGAATTGCATTTTCTGGTCGGCAGATTATCCTAGACTGGTCACTAAAAATTATCTAAGGAATCGGCAAGATACTACTCTTTCGGTGATTGGGGATATAAGTTGTGATATAAATGGAGCTGTTGAAATCACCTACAAAACCACAGATCCAGATGACGACACATTTACATATTTTCCCCTTCAGGATAAATTCAAAGATGGCATATATAGCGAAGGAATTACCATTATGGCTGTTGACAATCTACCTGCTGATTTTTCCAGGGAAGCCTCAATTGAATTTTCTTCAGTTCTGAAAGAATTTGTGAATGAGATTGTTATGGCAGATTTCAATGTTGATTTTGAAAATTTAAGATTATCATATCCAATTAAAAAAGCGTTAATACTCCACCGTGGAGCTTTGACTGTTGAATATCGTTACATGGAACAATTTTTAGAACAGGAGTCATTATGAAAAAGATATTGATCCTTGGTGCAGGATTAGTAAGCAGACCCGGTGTTCGTTATTTATTAAAACAACCGGACATTTCTGTTGCTGTTGCCTCCCGTACTGTGAGCAAAGCAGAAAAACTAGTTGAAGGTTACAAAAATGGCGCTGCATTTCCTCTCAATGTGAAAGATGAGGAAAAATTAGTTCAATTCGTCAAACAAAGTGATATCGTGGTCAGTTTACTTCCGTGGGTATATCATGTGAAGGTTGCAAAACTCTGTCTTGAATTGGGAAAAGACATGGCAACCACTTCCTATGTTAATGATGAGATGCAAGCTCTTGACAATGAAGTAAAGGGAAAAAAGCTGTTGTTTTTAAATGAGATGGGTGTTGATCCAGGAATCGATCATATGTCAGCGATGAAAATTATTGACGATGTTCATAGGGAAGAGGGGAAAGTCCTGCATTTTTATTCTTACTGTGGGGGTTTACCAGCTCCGGAGGATAACGATAACCCATTTGGATATAAATTCTCCTGGAGTCCAAAGGGAGTGGTACTGGCGTCCCGAAATTCAGCTCAATTCCTTGAAGATGGGGATATTATCAACATTGATGGGAAAGAGCTTTTTTCAAATTATCGAGTTGAGGAAATCAAAGGACTGGGTAAGTTTGAAGTTTATCCAAACAGGGACTCTGTTCCTTACAAAGAATTATACGGATTAAAAGATGCATTGACTGTCATGCGGGGAACATATCGTTACCCGGGTTGGTGTGATACTTTGAAAGCTATTGTAGATATAGGATTGGTGGATGATACATTGCAGGAAAATCTCACAGGAAAATCTTATGTCGAAATGATGGCAGAGATTACTAACGTTACAGAGCTAAATGATGTAATTTCTACTACTGCAGAGAAACTTGGAATCGGCACTGATTCTGATATCATTAGAAGATTGGAATGGCTGGGTCTTTTCAGCGATGATAGGCTGCCTGATTTGAATAATTACCTCGATATTTTATGCTACCGAATGCAGGAGAAACTTTTTTACCGGGAAGGTGAAAAAGATATGATAATTCTCCGCCACAAATTCACGGTTGAAAACAGTGATAAAAGCAGAGATTTAATCACATCTACCTTGATCGATTACGGTATTCCTTATGGAGACACTTCGATGGCAAGAACTGTTAGTCTTCCATTAGCTATAGGAGTTAAATTAATGGCTGAAGGAAAAATTCCGCTGATGGGTGTCCATATTCCTAATGTGAAGAAAATTTACCAGCCTGTGTTGACTGAATTGGAAAATCTGAATATCAAGATGATAGAAAAAAAGTCAAAAGTCTGACCGGTCCGTCAGTAGCCTAACAAGTTTGTGTGAGTAAGGAAGGAGTGAATATGGAAAAGCTCATTTTTTACGACATTGAGGGAGTCCTTCATGAATGATTGTCACAGGAAGATTAAAGCTTCAGGATCTCCCCTCTTTCCCCTCCTTGCCAAGTACCAAGATCCCGACTTGTCGTGGGAGGGGATGAAGGGGTGGTCTGTACTTGCTAAGCCTACTCGCCCTCTTGGTGCGGGGAAGGGAAAAACATACCCGTCAGGAGCCGGACAGGTTCCGTCAATAGCCGGACAAGATTACCCACAAAAATGTGTGATGAACCAAAAAAGTTAGGATAAAGTAGGAAAATAGAATGGGTAAAATTGTCGCTAATGAGGTAATAAATATTCTGTCGGAGCATATGCTGACAGATGGTTTTTTACAGATTGTTGATCTGGAAAAAAGTCATGGGTCATGGTTAGTGGACGGTAGGGATGGTCGTGAATACCTTGATCTTTTTGCGATGTTTGCTACTCTTCCTGTTGGATATAACCATCCGAAAGTGCTGGAGGCAAAGGAAAGAATCGCTACAGCTTCAATCAATAAACCCACTAACTCTGACTTTTATTCTGTTCAAATGGCAGAATTTGTTGATACCTTTTTTGAGATTGCAATTCCTGATCATTTTAGATATGCATTTTTTATTGAGGGTGGAGCACTGGCTATTGAGAATGCATTAAAGGCATCATTTGACTGGAAAGTGAAAAAGAATTTCAAAAAAGGTTTGAAAAGGGAGATTGGATCTCAGGTCATTCATTTTGAACAATGTTTTCACGGTCGAACGGGATATACCCTTTCTCTTACTGACTCAGCTGATCTTCGGAAGACTGCTTTCTTCCCAAAATTCAACTGGCCTCGGATTGTTAACCCTAAAATCACTTTTCCATTGGAAAATGATAACCTTGAGAAAGTATTGAAAACTGAAACACAAGCTCTGGCTCAAATCAAAGACGCAATTCATAAATATGGAGATGATATTGCTGCACTGATCATAGAACCCGTCCAGGGTGAGGGAGGGGATAACCACTTTCGACAGGAATTTTTCCAGAAGCTCCGTGATGTGTGCGACGAAAATGATATTATGTTAATCTTCGATGAGGTTCAAAGTGGGCTGGGGCTCACCGGGAAATGGTGGGCTTGGGAACATGTTGATATAAAACCGGATATGATGTGTTTTGGGAAAAAATCTCAGGTCTGTGGATTTGTTTCCAGTGATCGAATTGATGAAATCGAGGATAACGTCTTTAAAGAATCCAATCGTCTCAATTCTACCTGGGGTGGCAGTTTAGCAGATATGGTTCGGTTCACCGTTTATCTGGAAATTATACGGGATGAGGATCTTATCGAAAAAGCTGGTGAAACAGGAAAATATTTGATAAACAAGCTATATGGGATACAAAGTGACTATCCGGATATAGTCACCAACGTCCGGGGGCTTGGATTGATGTGTGCCTTTGACTTATCTTCAGAAGAATTGAGAGATAAGCTAAAATCTGAGATCCTCAAAAATGGAACAATTGTGTCTGGAAGTGGTACTTGTTCCATTCGGTTTCGCCCTCCTTTGAATATTAGTTCTGAAGATGTCGATTTTGGAATCGAAACTATCCGCAAGTCACTTGAAACTCTTCATAATTAGGAGTTAACTCATTTCTACACTTTATATTGTTGCCACACCTATCGGGAATCTTAAAGATATTACCCTGAGGGCTCTGGATGTACTGAAAAACGTTGATGTAATTCTTGCTGAGGATACGCGTCGAACAGGGAAATTATTAAAACATTACGATATCTCTGCAAAAATGTATAGTTATTATGAACAGAATGAAATTAAAAGGATCCCTAAAGTAATTCAAATATTGAAATCTGGTTCTGATGTTGCACTTGTTACTAATGCAGGTTTACCAGGAATTAGTGATCCAGGATATCGGTTGATACGAGAATCACTTAAAGAAAAGATTGAAATGTTTGTGATTCCTGGAGCATCCGCATTAACAACAGCTGCGGTGTTGTCAGGATTGCCAATAGATAGATTTGCATTTGAAGGGTTTTTACCACGAAAGAAAGGAAGAAAAGCACGTTTTTCTCAATTAGCTAATGAAGATCGTTCCATAATTATTTTTGAATCACCTGAACGGCTTTTGAAAACGCTCAAAGATTGTGTAAACTATATCGGGAATCGACCAGTAGCAATATGTCGAGAGTTGACCAAGATGTATGAAGATGTTTTTCGCGGTACTTTAGAAGAAGCAGTAACAAATTTTCAGCAACACAAACCAAGAGGGGAAATTGTTATTGTCATTGGGAAGGATGACCCGAATGTGTTTTTCAAATTCAATGAGTGTACTCCAGAAACCGCGAATTACGCTAATTCTCGCTAATGCAAAAAGGCTATCTTCAACAATATATGAAGTTCATAATCTCATACTTTTGTAAAAATACCTTTTCAGAGTGGACTCTTCAATAGACAAGTAATAATTTAGGCGGACTGATAAAATGAGAGGAATATTCATCACATTTGAGGGAATAGATGGTTGCGGGAAGACGACCCAGGCAGTTGTTCTCAAGAAGCGACTTGAGGCTATTGGACACAAGGTTATATTTGCAAGGGAACCGGGTGGAACAAAAATATCTGAAATGATCCGGGAGATTCTTTTATCTGCTGACAATGTTGAGATGGATCCTGTAACAGAGTCTATTTTACTGGCTGCCAGTCGTTCTCAATTGACGAAAGAAATCATAATGCCTGCACTTGATGAGGGAAAAGTTGTTATATGTGATCGATATTTTGATTCAACGATTGCCTATCAGGGATACGGTCGGGGACTGGATATAACGTGGCTTCGAGAACTCAATCGTGTGGCTACGTATGAATTAGTTCCACACTTGACTTTCCTGATTGATCTTTCTGTTGAAAAGTGCAGGGAAAGAATGTATGGGAAAAAATTTGACCGATTGGAACAGGAAGATGATATTTTCCTGAGAAAGATTCGTGAGGGATACCTTTCTCTTTCAAAAGAGGAAATCGGAAGATATATTGTTGTTGAAGGTGATAAATCTATCGCTAAAATAGAAGATATCATTTGGAAAGAAACGCAAAAGAGATTAAAGGAGTTTTATTAATGAATAGAATTTCATTTAAGAAGAGTATTTTCGTTACCTTAGCCACATTGTGCTTGCTCACATTTATTTTTGCAGGTTCTGATCAATATTTGGAAGCGAGCCGTAACTGGAAATATCTTTATGAAGTGTATAAAAAAGTTCTGACCCATTACTCAGACCGTATTGACCCGGCTGAATTAGCAAAAGCGGGAGTTGATGGGATGCTGTCGGAATTGGATCCCTATACTATCAGTCTTGAAAGGGAAGATCGTGAAGGTATTGATATGCTTACGAAAGGGAAGTACGGAGGAGTGGGTATTCAACTGGGTATGAGGGATGATACATTGACCGTAATTGCCCCAATGGAAGATACTCCAGCCAAGCGAGCAGGGATTCTCACAGGTGATAGAATTGTGAAAATTGATGGTGAATCAACTGAAAATATGAAATTGGATGAAGCTGCTAAGAAGATTAGAGGGACGAAGGGAACTATTGTCGTTTTAACGATTCTTCGTTCCGGTGAGGATGACCTGATTAATTTTGAACTTACTCGTGAATCAATCAAAATACAGGATATTCCCTTCGCTGGTATGATTGATGATGAAATTGGTTATATTCGAATTACACGATTCTCGAAAAATTTAACCGGCGAATTTAAAAAATCACTGCTGAGGTTGAAGGAACAGGGTCTGTCCAAGTTAATTCTTGATGTTAGAGGAAATCCAGGAGGATTGCTGGAGTCTGCCATAAAAATCTTGGATATGGTGACAGAGAAGGGAGCACAATTACTGGAAACTCATGGACAATCTGAGGAATCAAACAGGAGTTATACATCCCAGAGTGAGCCAATTATTTCCACTTCTGTACAAATTGCTGTGTTAATTGATGGAGGCAGTGCATCCGCCAGTGAAATTCTTGCGGGAGCAATTCAGGATATTGACAGGGGAGTAATTATCGGTACTCAGTCATTTGGAAAAGGGTTAGTACAATCTGTCTTTCCATTGGATCAAGAACATTCATTAAAAATTACTACAGCCAAATATTATATTCCTTCGGGTAGATTAATTCAGAAACCCGGATATATTAGAGATGAACTTCTTATAGTTAAGGGTGAAGAGGACTCACTGTTTTTTACTAACAGCGGAAGAGAGGTTTATGCAAAGGGAGGTATTACTCCTGATATTGAGGTTCATTTTAATAAAGTTCCTACACTCACGAGAGAATGCTGGCGAAAAGGACTATTTTTTAAATTTGCTTCCACTCACGTGAAGGATTATTCCATGACTTTACCTGTGACTATCGATGATAAAATTATGTCTGCATTTAAGAGTTATATATCAACGAAGGACATTGAATTAAAAGTTAAGGGTGAAAAACATTTTCTTACCCTTGAGTCGGAGTTGGACTCTCTTGATAAAAAGAATTTAACCGTACAACATGCTCTAAACCTGTTATCTGAACATTTTGCTACTAAGAAGCAAAACATATTTGATAAGGAGGTTGACTTTTTAACCATTGGGTTAGAGCGTGAAATCTCCTCTGTACTTGGAGGTCAGGTTGCTCGAATTTCTTCGTCGTTTGATGATGATCGTCAGATATTAAAGGCATTGGATGTATTAAATGATCAATTAACATATCACAATACCCTCAGACACGAAGAATTATGACAACAGCTAATTCATACAATATATTGACTTTACGAGGGGGGAACTATAAATTTGCTACCGCTTTCTTCCTCTGAAGATCGGTAAGTAATATAAATTGATCAATTTGTTTCCCGAGGAGGGTTTGAAGTTAGGTAAAAAATATGCAAAATGCATAAATAGCCATCATATAAAAGTATGATTGAGCTAGCAAAAATTGTTGAAAAAATAAAAAGCAAGCAATATGAGTTCTCAAAACATGCGGTTGATCAAAGCATCATAAGGAATATAAGTGTATCAGAGATGGAACAAGCTATTTCAGAAAATGCCTTGATCATAGAGGATTATCCAAATGACAAGTATATCCCTAGCTGTCTGATATTGGGCTATACTAAGAATAGGCGACCACTTCATGTCCAATGTAGCTATCCAAATCGACCGTTAGTTAAAATCATCACATTATATCAACCAGACCCAGAACTTTGGATTAATGATAGAGTTCGAAAGTCTAAATAAAGAGGAAATTAATTATGAATGAGACTATGGTTGAAACTCAAGTAACTTATACTCTCAAACATAAAGGTAAGTTCTATATCATTGAACATGTTCCTGCACGTGTATGTCAGGAAACAGGAGAGGAATATTTTGCACCAGAAACGGTGGAGCATATTCAGGATTTAATTAAAGGACACAGGAAACCAGTTCGAAAGATTGAAACACCAGTGTATGACTATTAATAGATTACGTAATGATGCTGTCCACCTGTCCGCTATTCCACTTCGCTCCATCGCCCCAGGTGATCTCTGTCGTAGGAGTGCTTGTAAAAATCCGTCAATTAGCGGACAGGAAAGTTACTGGATACTGCAGTAATATTAGTTTTTTTAAATTGGGCGATTAGCT
>JACNLN010000111.1:0-7105 GCA_014381485.1 Fidelibacterota bacterium | reverse complement strand
AAGGTCGCTGGTTAATGAGATGATTGAAATATTTATAACAAAAGGGCGATTAGCTCAGTTGGTTAGAGTGCTTGCTTGACATGCAAGAGGTCGCTGGTTCAAGTCCAGTATCGCCCACCATATTAAAATGAGGAATTCATTGAATAATAATAAAAAGCTATTTTCCTTTCCAAGCTATTTTTTTGTAGCCTTCCAATTTGTACATCCATTTGTTAAATTTTAGTTTGTACTTCCACACCTTAAAATGATGGATGAGATTACCGTAACATTTCCTGATAATTCTAAACAGAAATATCCTTCGGGAGTTACCCCGTTAGAAATTGCTGAAAGTATTGGACCAAGATTGGCAAAAGATGTGGTCGTTGCACGTGTGAATGGCGAGTTAACAGATCTCACAAACCTCATCCAATCCGATGCAGAACTTATTCTTTATACCGGCGATAGTGAAGAAGGACACGAAGTGCTGCTTCACAGTACCGCACATCTTATGGCTCAAGCGGTTAAGGAACTTTTTTCAGAAGCCAAAGTGGCGATAGGTCCTGCTATAGAGAAGCGTTTTTACTATGATTTTGATGTGGATAAACCTTTCACCGATGATGATCTTAAAAAGATTGAAGATAAAATGAGGGAGCTTTCGAAAGCGGATTTATCTGTCAAACAACGTATTTTGACGAAGGTGGAAGCCATTGATATTTTCTCGAAGTTAAAGGAAGTTTATAAGATTGAAATTATTGAGGAGATAGAACCGGATGAGCTTATTACAGCATACGAACAGGGAGATTTTATTGATCTCTGCCGCGGTCCTCACGTTTCCAGTACTTCGAAAATAAAATATTTTAAGCTTCTTAACTCTTCAGGGGCCTATTGGCGAGGGGATGAGCGGAATAAAATGTTACAACGCATTTACGGAACGGCATTCAGTTCAAAAAAAGCGTTAAATGAATATCTTACCTTTTTGGAAGAAGCGAAAAAACGGGATCACCGAAAGTTAGGGAAAGAGTTAGAAATCTTTATGTTTGATGATGAGGTGGGTCCTGGACTGCCCCTCTGGTTGCCAAAAGGTGGAGTCATCATCGAGGAATTGGAAAAACTTGCCAAAGAAACCGAAGATAGGGCAGGTTATCTACGGGTAAGAACTCCTCATCTTTCCAAAGGAATTCTATACGAAAAATCGGGACATTTAAAACATTACAAAGAGAGTATGTATCCTGCTATGGATGTGGATGGTATTGATTATTACATCAAACCAATGAACTGTCCTCATCACCATAAGATTTACGCTTCATCACCAAGGAGCTATCGTGATCTTCCTCTCAGACTTGCTGAATACGGCAGCTGCTATCGTTACGAGAAATCTGGACAGTTATTTGGGTTGATGCGAGTTCGCAGTATGCAGATGAATGATGCACATATTTATTGCACCCCGGGGCAATTCAAAGAGGAATTTCTTGCTGTATGCAAAATGTATCTTTACTACTTTGATATTTTTGGAATAGAAAAGTACCAGATGAGATACAGTCTTCATGATCCTGCCGGTTTGGGAGGTAAGTACGTCAATGAGCCAGATCTGTGGATAAAGACTGAACAGGATGCTCGTAAGGCACTTGATGAGTGGGGAATCAATTATGTAGAGAAGCCAGATGAGGCAGCCTTTTATGGTCCAAAAATTGATGTTCAAGTATGGAGTGCTATTGGAAAAGAATTTACACTGGCGACGAATCAGGTTGATTTTGCAATTCCGGGGAGGTTTGGTCTTACTTACATTGATGAAAAGGGAAATGAAGCCGCCCCTCTTTGTATCCATCGAGCACCCCTGAGTACTCACGAACGATTCATCGGATTTTTGATTGAACATTATGGTGGAGATTTTCCGCTGTGGTTGGCTCCTATTCAGGGAATTGTGCTTCCAATCTCAGAAAAATCAATTGAATATGCCCGCCAAGTGTATCGAAGAATGTTAGACGCAGGATTTCGGGTTACCCTGGATGATCGATCGGATAAAATTAGTGCGAAGATTCGGAAGGCAGAGTTAAAGAAGATCAATGTCATGCTCATCGTAGGAGAGAAGGAAGTTCAAGAAGAAAAAGTCTCTGTCAGACGGAGATTTGTAGGAGACCTTGGAAAAAGCTCTCTTGCAGAAGTCATTGAGGATCTATCCAGAGAAATTGAAGAAAAAAGGTAAACATTCTATGAATTTGTTTATAATTTTATTTTTCTTCAATTTAAATCAAGAAAAGGAGGTTTGAAACATCGTAAAAGTAGAGAAAATAAGAGTTAACAGGAGAATTAAAGCAAAAGAAGTTAGGTTAATCAATGAAAGTGGAGAACAGGTTGGTATTATTAGTTTTGAGGAGGCACTTGTGGAGGCTGAAAACGCAGGATTGGATCTTGTGGAAGTGGCACGGAATGCCACACCCCCTGTATGTCGAATAATGGACTATGGTAAACTAAAATACGATAGAAAGAAAAAGCAACAAGAAAGTAAGAAAAAACAGCATGTCGTGAAGATAAAAGAGGTTAGATTTCGGCCTCAGATAAGTGATAATGATTTTGATGTTAAGATTAAACAGGCGAAGAAATTTTTAAATAATGGGTGTAAGGTAAAAATTACCCTGATGTTCAGGGGAAGGGAACTTACCCGTTTGGATTTGGGAACTGAGTTAGCCAAAAGAATTGAGGAAGAATTGGTAGAAATGGCTGTGGTTGAAAAAAGAACTGGTTTAGAGGGAAGGCGATTCTCAGTCTTGATGACTCCAAAATAATGGGAGATTAAACATTATGCCAAAAATGAAAACGAGACGTGGATCAGCGAAAAGGTTTTCTCTCACAAAGCGAGGGAAGGTAAAAAAGAATAGAGCAAATAAGGGTCATCTTTTGATGAAAAAAAGAAAGACCAGGAAGAGAAAGCTCAGGCAGAAAAATCTGGTAAGTTCTGCAGATAAAAAACGTGTAAAGAAAATGATAGGAGCGTAGGAGGATTGAAACAATGACACGGGTAACAAGCGCAATTCCGAGGAAAAAGCGTCATAAGAAGATCTTAAAGCAGGCAAAAGGATATTATGGAGCTCGTCATCGATCGTACAAAATTGCCAAAGATGCTGTTGAAAAAGCTCAACTGTATAGCTATCGTGATCGCCGCCAACGTAAAAGGAATTTCCGTACATTATGGATTTCGAGGATTAATGCTGCAGTCAGACAATACGGTCTAAACTATTCACAGTTTATCTCGATGTTGAAACAGAATAATATTGAAATTGATCGGAAAATTCTTTCTGAGTTAGCTGTGAATGATCCCGAAGTGTTTTCTACTATAGTGAAAAAGGTTAAGAAGTAGTTTTCAATGATGACACTGGTGCATGTCTCATTATATCTAATGATGCACGAAATTTCTTCCAGCATTTAAGACAATTACTCATGTCTTATCAGGATAAAGTAGATAAGATTCGACAGGATTTTCAGGCGAGAATTAACTCTCTGAAACTAACTGATTCGTCTCTTGAGGAGCTTCGAGTCGAATTTCTCGGTAGAAGGGGGAAAATCACCCATCTTATTTCGAAAATAAACGAAGTTTCTTCTAAAGACCGTCCTGTATTCGGTCAACTTATTAATCAACTCAAACAGGAAGTAAATGATAAATACCTCGAACTGAAGACGCGGATTTCTACACTGACTGGGGAAGAGGTACCAACCATATCAGACCCGTATCTCCCCGGTGATTATTTTCCTGTAGGAAGTATTCATCCGGTGGAACAAACTACACAGGAGATTAAAAGAATTTTTGCCAGTATTGGTTTTTCCATTGCCTATGGACCTGAAATTGACGATGACTATCACAATTTTGAAGCGTTGAATATTCCCAGACATCACCCCGCCAGGGATATGCAGGATACATATTACATCAGCGATGATATCGTCTTGCGGACTCATACATCCAATACACAGGTTTATCTTATGGAACAGCAAAAACCACCTCTCAGATATATCGTTCCCGGCAGAGTATACCGGAATGAAGCTATCAGTCGAAAGAGTTATAATTTGTTCCATCAGATTGAGGGACTTTACGTTGATAGGAATGTATCATTTGCCGAGTTAAAGGGAGTTCTTGAATACTTTGTTACACAGTTCTTCGGGAAAGAAGAAAAGGCGAGATTTCGGCCCAGTTTTTTCCCATTCACCGAACCTAGTGCTGAAGTGGATATGTCCTGTCTATTCTGTGGAGGAAAGGGATGTTCTACTTGTGGAAATAGTGGATGGTTAGAAATATTGGGATGTGGTATGGTAGATCCGGCAGTTTTTGAAATGGTTGGTTATGACCCAGAAGTGTGGACGGGATATGCATTTGGAATGGGTGTTGACCGATTAACAATGCTCAAATACAAAATTGAGGATATCAGACTTCTGTACAACGGTGATATCCGCTTTTTAAGGCAGTTCTGATGATCGTTAATATTGATTGGTTAAAAGATTATGTTGAATTCGATCTCACCCCAGAGGATCTGGCTGATATATTGACAAATATTGGATTGGAATCAGAGGTTAGGGAAGATGGTAAGACAATTGAGATTGACCTTACCCCGAACAGACCTGATTGTATGTCGCACATCGGGGTGGCAAGAGAAATTTCTGTTATTACTGGGTTACCTCTAAAGATTCCGATATCAGATTTAACAGAAGTTGACAATCCCGTTCGGAATTATGTCTCTGTAGAAATTTTAGATCCGGTAAAATGTCCTCGGTACGCATGCAGGATCGTAAAGAATATCAAGTTTAAGCCATCACCCAAATGGATGGCAGAACGTCTGGAGAGTATAGGAATTCGAAGTATCAATAACATTGTTGATATCTCCAATTATGTGATGATGGAATGGGGGCATCCATTGCACACGTTTGACCTCGAGGAAATTAAAGGTCAGAAAATTATTGTTCGAGCAGCTGCAGATGGTGAATCATTTACCACTCTTGATGAAATTGAGAGGAAGTTAAATAAAAGGCACCTGCTGATTTGCGATACTGAAAGGGGGGTAGCGCTGGCAGGAATTATGGGAGGGAAAAATTCCGAAATTATGGACTCAACAAAGGATGTGCTGATTGAAGGAGCTTATTTTGATCCCATAACCATCCGACGTGGTTCAAAGGCTGTGGGATTATCAACAGAATCGTCAAAACGATTTGAGAGAGGTGCTGATCCTGAAGGTGCTATCCATGGCATCAACCGGATTGCGGAACTCCTCTCAAAATACGCCGACGGAGATATTTGCTCAGGAATTGCGGATGTGTATCCCAAGCCGCTGAAACGGGAATCTATTGATTTTCGTCCTTCAAGAGCAGCGTCCATCGCTGGGGTAAATTTTTCACCGGATTTCCTTGAAAAAACATTCAATAATTTGGGTATAACAATTACTCATAAGAAAAGCGATCTTTATTGTTGTGTTCCTCCCACATATCGCCCCGATCTTGAACGTGAAATTGACCTGATCGAAGAACTTGCGAGAATCTATGGATACGATCAAATTCAGCCAGAAACAAGTTACCAGGGACTTTTAAGCCAAGTTCAACAAGATCCAAAATACTATATTGATCGGTTAAAACAAATTTTTGCTGGTATTGGATTTCAAGAGATATTTTCAAACAGTCTCATCAGGGAAAACAGAGCCTCTCAATTTGCTGATGGACTTCCTGTGAGGGTCCAGAATCCGCAAAGTATGGAAATGTCCACAATGCGGTCATCCTTATTTCCAGGACTCCTATCAGCAGTTTCTTTCAATTTGAATCGTGGTGCGAAAAGTTTACGATTATTTGAATTTGGAAATACTTTTATCACTGATCTATCTCAACCACACGGTATTGATGAAAGAGAAGAATTTGCAGGCATCATTTATGGGGAACAATATCCTAAACAGTGGCGACACAAGAAAAGTGAAGCGGACTTTTTTATGCTAAAAGGATATATGGAGTCGCTGGCGAGACAGTTGAAACTTGAGGAATACAAATATTTATCAAATTCTGATTCCCTATTTGAGTTAGGACAGAGTTTGGCCACTTCTGATAGCAAGGTGGTGGTTGAATTTGGTATGCTTCAACAATCGGTTGTTCAATCTTATGATATTGACGAACTGATTTTTGCCTTTTCTCTTAATGTTCCCTTGATAAAAAAGATCATTAAAACAAAAAAATCGTATCAACCCGTTTCAATGTATCCTGGCATTACGAGAGATCTATCATTTGTCGTGAATTCATCTGTTCTCGTGAAGGATTTTATGACTATTTTTAAGGGAGTTTCAGGTGATTTACTCGATTTGGTATCTTTGTTTGATGTATTTGAAGGGGGTTCGATTGGAGAGGGTAAAAAAAGTCTTACCTTCAACTTCTTTTTTCAACGTAAAGAAAGAACTCTTAAGGATGAAGAAGTAGACGAAATCATAAATAAAATAATTTTGGAGACTTCTAAAATATTAAGTGCTAAATTAAGATAGAATGGAAACTATATTACCTAATTTTCAACAGCTTGAAGAACGGATAAAAGAACTCAAAGAAACTGTTCGAACCCTCAGGATTCATGCTTCATCTGGTGAAGGTGAATCCTCTGGACTTTCGGAACAGAGTAAGCAATTAATTGAAGAGAAGATCCATAGCCTTTTGGATCTGCTGGGGGACTTTTAATCTAAAATAAACAAGGGTAATTTATTATGGAAGATCAAGAAAATCTCGTCAGAGTATCAATTTTTGGACAGGAATACACCGTCAAGGCAAAGGCTGATTCGTCCTATATCGCAGGTGTCGCTGAGTATGTAGACAAGAAAATGAGAGAGGTTGAAGATAGTTTACCATCGGTTCAATCGGGAATGAGAATAGCGATTCTGACTGCTATGAGCATTACTGATGAACTTTTTCATTCGAATAAGGATAAAGACGGTATCATTGACCATATTGAGGACAAGGCAACGACACTGATCAAATTGATAGATGAAGAAATATCCTCTTAGTGATCATCTTTCATCAACGAATTAATTTCACCCTGACATATTCATATTGGTAGTCGGGGTTTTTTAATATCTAATTAGTGAGAAAAAGATATTGAAAGAAATTCAAACAAATATTCTTTCGG
>JACNLN010000205.1 GCA_014381485.1 Fidelibacterota bacterium | reverse complement strand
TAAACAAAACTGTCTTATTGGATGTTTCTTCCGTAAATCCTTCTTTCGCCAGTCTTAGAGCTTTCCCTGCTGCTGTCACCAGAGAATTGACATCCCCCTTAAGTATATCAATAAAGGAATCTTGAGGAACTTCTCCCACACATATCAGTGAGTCGTCTTCGGCACGCATGAAAGGATCTCTTACAATTCTTTCCGTTCCCAATTTACTAATCCCAAAAGGATGACACTTGGAAATATCAAAGAAATTATCTTTCTGAAATCGCTTATTCGAATGTTTCTCTACAATGTCCCGATACAACTGAAAAGCAGGTTTCCAATCAATGGTTTTAAAACATTTCTATCGGACTCGGTAACTTTAAAGGGACCGGCAATTCGTTCCCACCCGTGAGTGACTGCAACACTGCTTTCAATATCCAATGTTGCCAGCACCGCACTATCCTGGATGAATCCTTCCGACGTAAACAGACACGGTTTTTGCTCCATACTCAATGAACCCGTACCGCCACCGATATAGTTAAACTCCAAACCGAAAATATTGAATAAACTGTCCACCAGCGTGCTGATTCGTTTGGAAAAGCCATCCACTAGAACAAACATAGTTTTAATGTTGTCGATTTCTGGGATTTTTTCATCCAAGACCTCATCATAATCCACAGAGGTATCACTTAAATCAGGAATAATCTGAACATTGGGTTCCAGTGAAAATCCAGCGACAACAGTTCCCTTCTCAAGCTTCTCCTTGCCAGCAATGATTTCTGGGAAAATACCACCCAAAAAAGGGACTGATATTTCTGCCAGCTTTCCGTTGATAGATTTAGGTGTAAAACCATTAGCATCACAAGAGAATATCAACAGCCCCTTAACTGTGTCATTTTCCAGAACTGTATCCACAGTTTTTTTAAAAGCATCAACAGTTCCTGTTTTATCTACTTCGATTATTATGTTACATTCTCCTCGATAAAATGTTTTTAATCCTCTCGTAACTTAAATTGACTGGGTTGTTTTTCTGACCGGTTTCTTCAATGATTTGATCCAGATCGGAAACAGAAATCCCGTACTCAGTCAAGAGAGGTAAATTCAATTTTTCTGTCCATTCATCCAACTGCTCTATTAGAATGTCACACCCTTCATAAATATTGTTGCTGTGTTTTTTCGACAGCAGCCAGCCAGCGTGGGCATACTTGCTTAGAGTTGGGTTATCCAGATTTGACTCCCTCATAGTATCTATATTTTCCTTCGTGGCGGAGGAAACCAGGGTACCACAGGCGACTCCGTGAGGAATAGGAAAATGTCCTCCGAGAGGAGATGCCAGTCCATGAACAATGCCCAGACCGGCGTTGGCAAGGACAATTCCCGATGCAAAAGCGGCGTAAGCCATTCCTGCTCTAACATTAACGTCATCCGCACCGGTAGTGCAGGCTAGCACAAGATTGATCCTGATTTGTTCTAAACCACTTATAGCAATGGCATCCGTCAAAGGAGTAGCTTTAGTTGAGACATACGCCTCCAGCAGCTGAGTACATGCATCTATCCCTGTTGAAGCAGTAATTTCATTGGGGCATGAGACCATTAATTCTGGATCAATTAATGCTACATCAGGAACAAAGTTATCGTGGCGTAATGATTTTTTGTATCCATCTGGACCAGTCTTGCTTAGCACAGCATTTTTTGTTACCTCACTTCCCGTTCCAGAAGTAGTGGGAACCGCTACAAAAGGAATTTTGACGCCGTTATGAGCTTCTCCTGTTCCAACTCCCTCAAGAAAATTTACAACTGATTTATCCTGAAGAAGCATGGCAGAAATGGCTTTCCCCGCATCCAGAACGCTTCCCCCTCCTACCGCAAGAACAACATCAATCCCTCTGTCTTTGAATTTTGTGACAGCACTATCCACAAATTCAGGTGAGGGTTCTCCCGTTGCTGAAATCTCAAAATGGCGCAGTGAGGCAGTTTGCAAGGATTTTACTAACTCATCCCACTTCTCGGATGATTTTAAAGAACGTGAACCCGTGACAATCAAAACGGTTTCGCCAATCTCCCCAGCAATTTTTCCTACTTCACTGAACCTACCTGCTCCAAAAAGAATCTTGGGTGTTCTGGTAAAGTTGAACGGTGTGATTACCATACTGTTCGTTCGGTAGGAGCAATCACATAATAGGGAATACCTTCTCTCGGCTTTGCCATCCAGTCAGCCACCGTGTCACGCCACTTCAGATAGTGAGGTGTATCCTTATGAGCCTTTGCTGCCTCCACGGATTCATAAGCCTCATAGAGAAGAAAACGTGTGGGATCGTCCTTACATTGAAGTACATCAAATCGCATATTCCCCGACTCTTCTATAGATCCCTTATGATTCTCGATAGAGGCTTCTTTAAAATCATCGATGTTTTCAGGTTTTACGTAAACGAAAACGGTAGTAACGATCATATTATCCTCCTCTTTTAATCACATTAATCGAACATTTTCTGACATCTTAAAAAAAAAATTGCCCGATTGGTCAGAAAATCACAGACTAATAACTGTATTTCTCAACCTACAATTTCGTCTGATTTCAGAAAGTCAAGCCAGGATTTCTGAAAAAATGTGTAATTTATTTCACAGGGAAATTCTCTGCATTCAAAACAGAGATTAACACCTTTATGTTCAGCACATCCTGGCATCTGGCAGACATTATTGGGTCTGCAGCCGGAACAGTGTTTTTTCACATATTTTGGACATCTGCTACAGCAGAGACCACAAACACTTATTTCCAATCCATTAATTTTTACCATTTATTAATACCTTATTTCAAAGGATTCAAACTCACCTTTGTATTTTTCTTCAACTATTTCAACATCATCAACTTTTGATCCAAATGGTCCTCTTCGACAGAACCTAAGCATATGGTTCGTTGCCTTATCGTCTCCTTCAAATAGAGCTTCCACCCTTTCATCAGGCAGATTTTTCACCCATCCTTTCAAGTCAAGTTTTACAGCTTCGTTCCGAGTATTTGCTCTAAAGAATACCCCCTGCACTCTTCCCGTTATCCAAACATGTACCCGTCTCATATTATTGTCTGATACCATAGACTTATCATTTATCTGCTGAATATGAAGTTAAGATTTTACCGACCCCGCTTTGTTAAATTAGGTATAAAAAACACTTTTGTCAATTATTCGTGTAATAGACACAATCCATCTATTTACCAAAACAAATTCAGATTTTCTTTAATAGACAGTGAAGATTATTTCGTTATTTCTGTGATGATGTTGTGGAATTCGCGTACAGCTCAGGTGTCTTATTTAGGAGAAAGTGAGACTTCCTATCAATCAGAATAGAGTTCTAAGCAATAAATTATAACCCTTCAGCCATTTCATCGAATTGTTCTACTGATACTGCCGGGTA
>JACNLN010000127.1:5029-17448 GCA_014381485.1 Fidelibacterota bacterium | reverse complement strand
AGAAAGCACTACATTATAGACAGACTCTAAATAGTTATTTTGAATTATTGAAATTATGGCAATAATACTCGAAAAAATATTCGGGAAAAAATCCGAAAGGGAGATAAAGAGTTATATACCCCTTGTTAAGGAGATAAACAGCATTTATGAAACGTTGAAGGAAAAAAGTGACGAAGATCTGGTAAATCGAACCGGTGAATTTAAGGAAATGTTGAGGGTTACTCGTCAAGAGGCAGAACGAGTGGTTGAGGACAAGAATATTCCTGATGAGGAGAAGAAAAAGTACATATTCCAGGCAGAACAGGATGTTATAGACGAAATTTTACCTGAAGCCTTTGCCATAGTGAAGGAAACTTGCAGACGTATGATAGGTGAAACCTGGAAAGTGGTTGGACAATCAATCACCTGGGATATGATTCCCTATGATGTGCAGTTGATTGGGGCAATCGTACTACATAAGGGAAAAGTAGCCGAGATGAAAACGGGTGAGGGAAAGACACTTGTCGCCACTATGCCCATTTACCTGAATGCCCTGTCTGGACGTGGTGTACATATTGTCACGGTCAATGATTATCTTGCCCAACGTGATGCTGAGTGGATGGGAAAAATTTATGAACGATTGGGACTTTCTGTTGGTGCTATTATGAACAGGATGGATAACGTTGAGCGCCGGGAGATCTACAATCGGGATATCATTTATGGAACAAATAATGAATTCGGTTTTGACTACCTCAGGGATAATATGGCACTCACCCGTCAGGATCAGGTTCAGCGT
Organism: Fidelibacterota bacterium; assembly: GCA_014381485.1. Lineage (GTDB taxonomy): Bacteria > Fidelibacterota > Marinisomatia > Marinisomatales > CAZVFT01 > JACNLN01. Next base: position 16,673 of record JACNLN010000127.1, on the reverse strand, counting down.
GGATACTATTTTGCTATTGTGGACGAGGTGGATAGCATCCTCATAGATGAGGCAAGAACTCCTCTCATTATCTCCGGGACCGTGGATACCCCCACCGAATCAAAATACAGTGATTTTAAACCTCTGGTAGAAAAATTGGTCCGCATGCAGAATCGCCTGGTGAATAAAACGGTAAGTAGTGCAGAAAAGTTACTGGAAGATAGTAAAGATTATGATGCTGGTTATAAACTTCTTCAGGCAATGCGTGGAGATCCAAAGAACAAACGATTAATGAAAGTATTTCAGGAGCCCAATACGAAAAAACTGTCTCTTCGTGTAGAGTCTGATTATATGCGGGATAAGAAGCTCCATGAAGTGGACGAAGATCTCTATTACTGCATTGATGAGAAAAGTCATGTAATTGACTTGACCGAAAAAGGTCGCCAGGCAATTGCGCCGAACAATCCTGAAATGTTTGTCATCCCTGATTTAGGGGAAATGATTCATAATATTGAACAGGATAATTCCCTCAACTCCACTGAGAAACAGCAGGAGATAGAGAAAGCCCGTCTTCTTCACAGTGATCGAAGTGAGCAGATACACAACATTTCCCAACTGTTCCGGGCATATTCGCTCTATGAGAAGGATGTTGAGTATGTTGTGCAGGACGGTAGGGTGCTTATCGTAGACGAATTTACAGGTCGAATTCTTCCTGGTCGCCGGTACAGTGATGGCCTTCATCAAGCGATTGAAGCTAAGGAAAATGTAACAATTGAACGGGAGACACAGACCCTGGCTACAATTACAATCCAGAATTATTTCCGTCTATACCAGAAGTTATCGGGGATGACGGGTACAGCAGAGACGGAAGCAGAAGAACTTCACTCCATTTACAAATTAGACGTAACGGTTATTCCCACTAACGAACAGGTTATTCGTGAAGATCACAATGACCTTGTATACAAAACCAGGCGGGAGAAATATAACGCCATATTGGATGAGATTACGGATAGCTACCAGCGGGGCCAGCCGATACTTGTGGGTACGATTACTGTCGATGTTTCAGAGACACTCTCTCGTATGTTGAAACGACGAGGAGTTCCACACAATGTCCTGAACGCAAAACAACACCAGAGTGAGGCAGAGATCGTTGTGAGAGCAGGTCTGAGGGGAGCAGTGACCATTGCCACCAATATGGCCGGTCGTGGGACAGATATCAAATTGGGTGATCGGATTACAGACCTTGGTGGTCTTCATATCATCGGAACGGAGCGTCACGAATCTCGACGGATTGACCTTCAGCTTCGGGGTCGTTCCGGTCGGCAAGGAGATCCTGGTTCATCGCAATTCTATCTCTCACTCGAAGATGACCTAATGCGGCTCTTTGGCAGTGATCGTATTGCGAATATAATGGATCGTCTTGGTGTTGAAGAAGGGGAAGTGATAACACATGGGATGGTGACGAAATCCATTGAGCGAGCACAGAAGAAGGTGGAGGCAAGGAATTTCAGTATCCGGAAGCAGCTTCTGGAATATGATGATGTGATGAATCAACAGCGGGAGATTGTCTATCACAGGCGGAATGAAGCCCTCAACCGGGATGATGTTCGTGATGAGATTGAGACCATTCTGGATGATTACATTGCAGATTTACTGGAAAAATATACCGATAATCAGCCTGATCCTGGTGCTTGGAATTGGGATAACCTTGAAGCCGAAATAGCGTCTATATTGACAGTTGATATGGACGATGATGGTAAAAAATGTGATTCTACAGATGATCTTGGTCGATACATCAAAGAACGGGCAAAAGCAATTTACAGTGTCCGAGAAAGTTTTGTTCCTTCTGAGATTATGCGTGGTTTTGAACGATTTGTCGTCTTGAGGACTATTGATGAAAAGTGGAAAGAACATCTCTACGCCATGGATCAGCTCAGGGAGGGGATTAACCTTAGAGCTTATGGTCAGAAAGATCCACTTCTGGAATATAAATCAGAAGGGTTTGAGATGTTTGTTAATATGCTGGCAGAGACCAACCAACATACTATGCAGCGTCTATACAGAACCAAGATCCAGGGGATGGAAGAGGCACCATCGCTCAGAGGTCGTCGACCAGCAAGGGACGTTCAAGTTCAACACAAAGACACAACAGGGATGGGGTTTGTAGCTCCTTCTGGTGGTGAACAACAACAGGGACAACCTTCCCAGCCTGGGAAGAGACAGCCAATTCGAGTTGGTAAGAAGGTGGGAAGGAACGAACCGTGTCCCTGCGGAAGTGGGAAAAAGTATAAGAAATGTTGTGGAGCTTAAAAGATGGTTGGTGGAATATGTCGGAGATCACGTCTAAAGTGGAGAAAAGAGAGAGGTGAATTATTGATTTTAGATGTATTACCGGGGTGGCGGAAATGGTAGACGCGCCAGATTTAGGATCTGGTCTCCACTGGAGGTGAGGGTTCGAGTCCCTTCCCCGGTACAAATCAATATATTTAATACAACATTCTCATTATCTTTTGTAATAAAGTGAAAGTGCAAACCAATCGGATAGGCATTGCATTTATATCAGTGGGACTTAGTTCAACAGTATCGTTTTATGCACCACACAACCTGGAAATCGTTGTAACCTCAACAGGTTGGAATCAATCATACTCCAATAAATCGGGATTTCTATGGGTGGGTCAATCTGATTATTCAGTTCATGAAACGAATTAGGGAAAGAATAATATTTCTTGTATAATTTGTTGAAATATTTCAAATTGAAAGTTCAGAGATGAAAGCAAGAGTTGGTATATTTCTTTTTCTCCTCACGGCAGTTGTAGCTGGAGGGGAAGAAGCAGGAGCAAAATTTATTATCTTCGATTCAGTCGCATATACTGGAGTTGAAGATGAGGAAGCTCTCTGTTCCATTCATCAGTATGGGACTCCTGTTGTTGTGCCTGATAGTGCTGATTTCTACCACACAACAGGATATTGGGGAGAAACTTCGTTTGAGTTGTTTCTCCCGGATAGTGAATTCGTGCTGGCTCTTGATTTTCGTCTGAGAGTTCCATCTCTGTTATCTGCAGATACTATTGTCCTAACTATCAATGGTGAACACACTTCCATCTTCACTGGTTGGTGGCAGCATCATAAAAACAGCTATCTGTTTTTACTGTCTGGAGCAGATACATTTCTACCGATAAACGTTATGCTGCCTTCTCAAAAGTGTGTTCTTACCCGGGTTCATATTGATGAAAAAGCTATTTTTGAATCATCTCCTTCTCTTGAAGAATTTTCAGCAGTGGATCAGTTCCGCTCAGTACGGATACAATGGCAATTTTCTAATCTGGATGGTATCATATCTATTACTATCCTGAGAGGCGAGGACCTTTCGGCTCCTTTTCATCAAGTTGCTACAATTCCAGCGACATATTCCGAATGGATTGACTGGAACGTTGAGCCTGGTGAACTCTATTTTTACCGTTTGACGTGGCGCGATATCTATGGAAATGAATATCAGTCAGAGACGGACACTCCTCCTTTTGGCTCCCCCAAACTGGTCAAAGATTTTGTTGAGCTTGTGAATATCACGACCCTTGAAGGAATTTATCCGGAGGATATTTCTGATAGGTTCCAGATTCCTCAATTTGTATCTATTACCGATTCGGTCTCAGGTGTGAGCGGTGAAATTCGGGAAACAGAGGAAGGTGATATTATCCTGGAATTCCAGGAGGGTGATCACAATATTATCTTTACCTCTATTGGTGAACACACTGATCTGTTTGAGTGGTTGGTGTTACGTCCGCTCATTTCATCATCAGAATGTGACGTGGTGTGGGTAAAGGTCAATGAAAAAAATGTGGGCTTGTGTATTCGGGAGTACGTTAGGGAAACTGCGGTTTTCCATGATACATCCCAATTATTATATTTGTTTAAGAGTCAGCTTCATCAAATATCACCTGAAGAATATTACCCTAATCTGACTCTCAATACCGAACGAAATAAACTGAAATTACAAGATATCCCATTTTCGTGTCAGGTTGATCTGTACTATCGTGTGAATGAAAAGATGACAGAAGATTTCTTACTAAAACTGATAGAGACCTATAATTCGGATATTAATCTGTTAAGGGATGGGTCCTGTCAATTTTTTGAGATGGATATTCATCGTGATATCATAAAAGATTTAAGAAAAACCCTATTCGCTTGGGAGGACGAACTTCAGGACGTTTTTTATGTACTTGGCGATATTCAAACACTAAGGATAACTGAATTTGTGCCCCCAACCCGTGGAGACTCTGGCTGGGTGGAATTGATGGTTATGGGAGAGGGAACCATCCATACTGCTGATTATTGTTTGAAAGTGGGAGAGAGTGACTGTTTTTATCTCCCGGATGCAGAGATGCCAGTTGGAGAAGTAATACTTTCACCAATTCCGGAGAATATTCTTTTGGATTCTACGAAATACGGTACCCTGATATATCTTTTCAGTCGAGATTCAGATATTCCCGCAGATTCTCTCTGGTTTCCTCCTCTTAATTTAGAAGGAAGTATAGGAAGACAACTAAATGGTGAGCTTGTTTACCACCCTGAACCGACCCCGGGTCTATGTGAAATTTCTTCTTCTCAGAATCAGATTATTATCAATGAGTTTTCACTGAGTTTAGAAGACACAGAGGATATTTCGTATCAGGATGAAGGACAGATAAATCTGGATGTGGAACTTTATCTTCTTGATATTGAGTCGGTCTCCATAACCGATTTGCGTCTGGTGATGGATTTTCATGAGGAAAATCCCATTTGGGTTGACCAACTCGAATGGATAGAACAATTTTACACCCTTTCTCTTCCTATTGTATTTCCACCAAGGGGAAATCATCTTCTTCAACTTCAACGGCTGGATCCCAATGATGTCTGGGTGAATGATCAGATTATATGGTTGAATTCCAGTAGAGAAGGTCACTGGTCGCGGATTCCAGATGGTGGGAAATGGCAGGTGTCAGAAGAGAGGACTCTTGGTGAATCTAACCTACTTCTCATTAGGGAGATGGAATCCTTGCTGGTTCCAGAAGTTTTTGTCCTCTATCAGAATCATCCCAATCCCTTTAACATGTCCACTACCATACACTTCGATCTCCTGCAAGGTGGTATTGTCACACTGATTGTCGTGGATGCTGCAGGTAGGGAAGTTTCCACCCTGATCCAGGAGGAGGAAATGACTCCCGGACACTATCGTTTTCTCTGGGAAGGAGATCATATTGGTAGCGGCATTTATTTTTTCACACTGAGGGTTTTATTGAATGATCTTAACTTCTTTGTGGATTCGAGAAAAATGGTTTATCTAAAGTAGAACTTTAAAGGTGAAAGTTGACAAATCCAACCACTTGCTTTGATGTTCCATGGGGACTTAGTTTGAAAAATTGGATTTTTTTACAAAGAGTTATGGCAACTGGTGGTGTTATTCAATTAAATTCAATTTTAGGAATATGGGAATTATTTTGACATTGCCATGATACTTCGATTTTCAAGATCATCAGTTATGAATGTTTTTCTACTTTTTGTCTTCTTATTAACTGTTCTTTTCATTTTTTTCGGATGTGCATCTCACCCCACCATATCTCATAAAACCCTCGAAAAAGGTGAAACTTATTACGGATATACACTTTCCTATGAGAATGTCTTCCCGGTGTTTTTCTATCGGTATGGTATTACAAATCTCAGTGATGTTGGATTTCGATTAGGAGTTCCTGTCTATGGAAGTGGAATAGACTACTCCAGATTACTTTATGAGAAAGAAAACAGGCGGGATATTTTAAATCTGGGGTGGTCCTTGACACCCAATTCAAATTTTGATGTAACCTATTATAAATTCAAAACGAGGGAAAAACCAAAAAACATTACTACATACTGGGGATTACGAGGAATGTTTATTCCGAAAGGGATTAATGGCAGTCAAAGTACACGTGTTGGCATTTTACTGGGAGCATATATTAACGATAAATTTGGATATGAAATTGGGTATTATCATGATTTGGCCAGTATGCCTATTACACAACTCTTTAATCCTAATTTTGATTCAGCCGATACCTCTCAATGGTGGGGAAATCGATATATTGATTTTCCTCACATTTCTGATTTTGGTCTTCCTACCGAACACTCCCGGCTAGTAGGACTTTCTTTTCGCGTCACGTTTCTATTAGGAACGACAGGTGAAAGCAGAAAAAAATCTCTACCAAAAAATGCAAAGCCATCTCCAGTGATAAATGAGATAGAAGAATAAGCCTTCTATGGTGTAAGGATGGATACTCTGTAAGCTTGATTTACCCTCATTAACGATATAAATTTGCACCCACTACATAATTCCGAATCAAAGGTAAAATATGTACTTTTTCGAATGTAAAGAAATTAGGGATGAACAATGAGGATTGGTAATTTTGATCTGTACTCCATCGAAACCAGCCGCTTTGCCCTGGATGGTGGCGCTATGTTTGGTATTGTACCTAAAACTCTCTGGGAGAAGAAGATTACTCCAGATGAAAAAAATAGGATTCCTATGTGTACACGGTCTCTGTTTCTCGTAAGTAAATATAAAAGGATCCTGATTGATACCGGGAATGGGGATAAATGGGATGATAAAAATCGCTCTATTTACAAAATTGATACAAATAGTGTGAATATTAATAATGCGCTTAATCACCTTGGGTACACACCAGAGGATGTAACCGACATTATTAACACTCATCTTCATTTTGATCACTGTGGTGGCAACACCCGGTTTGATAATTCTGGCAAAATTGTTCCTACCTTCCCTAATGCCACCTATTGGATTCAGAAGGTGAACTGGGAGCTGGCAACCCATCCCACCGAAAAGGACAGAGCCAGTTATCTTGCTAACAATTGGGAAGTGTTAATGGAAAATGGGATGATTGAATTTGTTGATGGACCGGGTGAAATTTTACCCGGGATAAAGGTAATCACATCAAACGGTCATACAACAGGTCAACAACACCCAATAATCTCTGATGGAATCACTACCGTATTTTATTGTGGAGATATAATCCCAACCTCTGCTCACATTTCTGTTCCCTGGGTGATGGCTTACGATATTCTCCCCGTAACCACAATGGAGGAGAAAAAAAAGTTGTTACCCCGAATGGTTGATGAAAGCTGGACTCTCTTTTTTGAGCACGATGTGGATTGTGAAGCTGTTATCATAGGCAGGGATGGTAAAAAAGTCTACATAAAAGAAAAGTTCAAGTTGGAGTGAAGTAATGGCAGAAATCGTTGTTTATGCGAAAGATTTTAAGCTTGGAACGAAAATTGCTGAGACAGCAGCTCAATTTGAGAAAGAGATTGTTTTCCCTGAGCATAAGGATATTTCAGAAGAAATTAATGTTGGGACAATAATTGTAATTGTTGATCTCGATGATGATTATCAACAAACATTGCTACTTGTGAAGAATATACGTCATTCTTTTCCGGCTGTTCCTATTGTGGGAATACTTACCCGAGTTCAGAAAAGCACCCATGACAGGGCAAGAGAATCAGGATGTACTTTGGTGCTGCCAAGATTCACATTTATAAAGAATCTTACCATACTCATTGAAAAGGGGCTTAGTGGGAAAAGTATTAAAAAGTAAAAATGGAATATCAGTTCCGATCTTTTTTTAGTCTGAAATAATGTTTTCGTGAAAAATGGCCGAGTCAAAAACAGGGAAACAGAAGCGAATGAGGAAAACCGTTCAGCGGTTGCGTATGGAATATCCACAGGCACAGTGTACTCTAACTCGTAGAAATTCTCATGAACTTCTTGTAGCTACCATTCTATCTGCTCAATGTACCGATGAAAGGGTCAACAAAGTAACTCAACGTTTATTCAGAAAATATCCGTCTGTAAAATCATTTGCCTATGCAAATGTGGAAGAATTATCCAGAGATATTCATTCCTGTGGGTATCACAATCAAAAAGCCCAATCTATTAAAGGAAGCAGCTTGATGATTCTTGAAGAGTATGGAGGCGATGTCCCCAATACAATGGAGGATTTATTGAGCCTTCCTGGTGTTGGTCGGAAAACAGCTAATTGCATCCTTGGAATAGCTTTCAATATCCCAGCTGTTGTTATTGATACACATATGATACGAATTATGGGATTGATGGGATTTGTGAATTCGAAGAATCCGGAAAAAATTGAACAGGATGTTATGGAAATTACCTTAAAAGAAGATTGGATTGACCTCACTCACCTGATTATTGAACACGGACGTAACATTTGTATCGCCAAGAGACCTAAGTGTATGGAATGTATTTTGAATGATCTCTGTTCTTCCCAACCAACGAAGGGATAATAATATTTGGACAAAAAATCATAATACGATCACAAAAAAGGGGCTCTTAACCCCCGACGGGTCGAGGTGTGGGTAAAGAAAGAATGAGAAAAGAGAAGTTCAATTTTGCATTCTGTGGTGAGACCTTTAAGAATGATCGTATAGAACCTTTTCCGTCAAGGGCCGGACAAGTTTGAACCAGAGTCTCACGACATATGACAGTTTTTCCGCAGGATCCTTTGGATCATGTTATTAAGCTTGTAAGACCACCCCTTCATCCCCTCCCCCGACAAGTCGGGATCTTGGGACTTGGCAAGGAGGGGATGAAAAGGGGAGGTCATTCAAAAACAAGATCACCCATCAGTCGGGCGCCTGACCGACAATAATGTGTGATGAACCAAAAAAAGATGATATTTTTTCAACTATGTTTTAACAGGAGCCTTTATGAATTCAGCAAACAGGGCAAAGATAGAAAAATTGACATTTGAACTTTTGAAGGAAATTGGTGAAGATCCATCACGGGAAGGATTGGTCAGGACTCCAGAGAGGGTAGCACGAGCGTGGGAGTATTTCAGTCAAGGTTATAGAATGACACCAGAGGAAGCAGTGGGAGATGCCATTTTCCACGAATCTTGTGATGATATCATCACTGTGAAAGATATTGACTTTTTTTCGATGTGTGAGCACCATCTGCTTCCATTTTATGGTGTTGTGCATGTTGGATACATACCAAATGGGCGAATTATCGGTCTTTCTAAAATTCCCCGGATTATAGAGGTTTTTGCCAGACAACTGCAGGTTCAGGAACGAATGACCAGACAGATTACCTCCGCTATAGAGACAATTTTAGATCCCCAGGGAGTGGCGGTGATTATAGAAGCCTCTCATTTATGTATGCAGATGCGGGGAGTGGAGAAAAAAGCATCATTTATGACAACTTCTGCTGTGAGGGGAGTGTTTAGAGAGGATCGAAAAACGCGTGAGGAATTTTTATCAATTATTGCAATGAGAAGGAGCTGATGGGACTTTTAGGTGCACACGTAAGTGCAGCAGGCGGTGTGCAAAACGCACCTGCTCGCGGGACAGCCATTAAGGCAGATGCCATTCAAATCTTTACTGCCAATCAAAACCAGTGGTTTCCTAAACAGCCTACTAAAGAAAATGCGATTGCCTTTCGGGAAAATATGGAGAAGGAACGTCCTGAGATTTGCGTGTCTCACGACTCTTATCTTATCAACTTAGGTTCACCTGATTCAAAAAAATTAAATTTATCTCGAAAGGCATTTATTGATGAAATTGATCGGTGTGACGCCTGTGGGATTCCCTATCTGATTTTTCATCCTGGTTCTCATATGAAGGCAGGGGAAGAAGAATGTTTGAAAAGAATTGCGGATAGTATTGATTCTTGTCTTGAAAAACGTCCCAATTCTCATGTAAATCTATTATTGGAAAATACAGCAGGTCAGGGAACGAATGTGGGGTACAGATTCGAACATCTCATTGATATCATCAATGGCGTGGATCGTCCGGAACGGATGGGAGTATGTTTTGATACTCAGCACGGATTTGCAGCGGGGTATGATATTCGGGATGAAAAGAAGTGGAACGATACTTTTCATCAATTTGATAAAATTGTAGGCTTTGAATATCTCAAAGCAATTCACATTAACGATTCCAAACGGAATCTCGGAGATCAAGTTGACAGGCACGAGAAAATCGGTAAAGGGCTATTATCCATAGAAACTTTCTGGTGTCTTGTTAATGACAGGAGATTTGAAAATATTCCGATGATTCTTGAGACACCGGTAAAGGATGAGTCTGAATATTATGATGAACTTGTACTTTTACGAAGTTTAATAGGGGCAAAAAAACCAGTATGAATAAAATGAGTAATAAAAATACATTTGATGTTATTATAATCGGTGGTGGTCCCGGTGGTTATATAGCGGCGATCAGGGCAGCTCAGTTAGGGAAGAAAGTAGCTGTAGTTGAAAAGAATGCATTGGGAGGTATCTGCCTGAATTGGGGTTGTATTCCTACCAAAGCCCTTCTGCGAAGTGCTGAAATACTTCATCTTGTGAAAAATGCTGGTCAATTTGGTATTCAAATTTCTGACCATTCTGTCGATTTCAAAGCGGTAATAAAACGTAGCAGGAGTATTGCAAGAAGGTTTTCAAAAGGGATCGAATATCTACTGAAAAAGAATAACATCACTCATATCCATGGGAGGGGTGTTTTAAAATCCCCTGTTGAGATAGAAGTAATGGGAAATGATGGAGATGTTACAACGTATTCTACGAAAAATGTGATTATTGCTACTGGTGCCAGGAATAAAAATATTCCCAATCTTGCCCCTGACGGCGATCGAATTATTTCGTTCCGGGAGGCTATGGTATTGGAGGAAATACCGACGTCGATGATCATTGTAGGAGCTGGAGCCATTGGTGTGGAGTTTGCATCTCTTTATCGTGAATTTGGTACCGAAATTCATCTTGTTGAGATGTTACCTATTATCCTTCCTGTTGAAGATGAAGAAATTTCCACTTTACTCGAAAATTCGTTCAAAAAACGAGGAATTAGAGTTTATACCTCCACTACAGTGAACAGGATTGAATCGGCAGAAGATAGAGTAGAGATCCGTTTGATATCTGGAGATAAAACCGAGGTACTGAGTGGTGATACAGTTCTAATGGCTGTTGGATTTCAGGGAAATATTGAGAATATCGGGTTGGCAAAAGTGGGAATACAGGTGAAGGATGGCTGGATCAAAACGAACCAATTTTATGAAACATCTGTAAAAGGTATTTATTCCATTGGTGATGTGATTGGACCTCCGTGGCTGGCTCATGTTGCATCGGCAGAAGGAAAAGTAGCAGCAGAACATATCAGCGACAAAAAACCCCAACCTATTGACTACAATAACGTTCCCAGCTGTACATATTGCCGTCCCCAGGTTGCTTCTGTTGGATTGACAGAAAAGCAGGCGTTGGATAAGGGGTTTGATATTAAGGTTGGCCGATTTCCATTCAGGGCGGATGGCAAAGCAGTATCAATGGGTGACTCAGAAGGATTTGTGAAGATTATTTTTGACGCCCGACGACGAACGATCCTGGGTTGTCATATCATCGGACCGGAAGCCACAGAACTTATCATGGAAGTAGTGACGGCGAGATCATCAGAAACAACAGTTGATGAATTTCTCCGTATCATTCACGCACACCCAACCTTATCAGAAGCTATTTTCGAAGCTGCGGAAGACGCATTCGGGAAAGCAATTCATATTTAAGTGTTGGTGATAATAACCCGCTAATTTTTTAGTGGAATAGGGAATAAGGTATAGGGGTATAAGGAATAGGGTATAAGG
>JACNLN010000127.1:0-4958 GCA_014381485.1 Fidelibacterota bacterium | reverse complement strand
ATAAGGGAATTCAATGATACTTCTATTTTTTAAAACATTTCGTTCAGTTTGTTTAATTTGTTGTTAAAATAATCTGTGAAATCTGTGTAATCCGTGGTTAAAACTATAAACTTACAAGTCCATGATCTTGGCTTCATTCCATATAAAGAGGCCTGGAATATTCAGAAAGACCTTCATCAAAAACGATTGGATGGCGAAACCGGAGATATGCTTCTTCTAGTGGAACATGAACCGGTTTATACACTTGGTAAAAATGCTAATCGTGAGCACATTTTGCATCAATCCCCCAACAATGTGGAAATCATTCAAGTGGAGCGTGGGGGTGATGTGACTTTTCACGGTCCAGGTCAGGTGGTGGGATATCCTATTTTGGACCTCCATAACTATAAACTGAGTGTGAGCTGGTACATGCAGTCACTTGAGGAAGTGATTATTAATACTCTGGGAGAATTCAATATTGTTGCCAGTCGAAAAAATGGACTGACAGGTGTCTGGGTGAAAGATGAAAAAATTGCCGCTCTGGGTGTCAGAATTTCCCGGTGGGTGACTATGCATGGGTTTGCCTTGAATGTGAATACCAATTTACGTTATTTTGATGTGATCATCCCTTGCGGAATCAGTGAATATAATGTGACTTCTATGGAACTTATTCTCGGGGAAAAAATTCCAATTAGTGAAGTGATAGCTACTTTAATTAAGAATTTTAAGGAACAGTTTAAATTTGATGAATAGTACCGATAAGATGAAAACGTCCATTGATGATGTGGCAAATCAGAAAATCCAGGACAGGAAACCTGAATGGTTGAAAGTCCAGATGCGGATTGGTGAAAATTACTCAGATTTAAAAAGGATTGTTCAAAAAAGCAACCTTCACACGGTCTGCCAGGAAGCTCTCTGTCCCAATATTTATGAGTGCTGGGAACGCCGATCTGCTACGTTGATGATTCTTGGAGATGTCTGTACTCGTTCCTGCAGATTCTGTAGTGTGAAGACTGGAAGCCCCACCATGATTGATTCGGATGAGCCATTACGGATAGCGGAAGCAGTAAGAAAGATGGGGCTGAAATATTGCGTCATCACATCGGTAACTCGTGATGATTTACCTGATGGCGGAGCGTCCATCTGGGCAGAGACTATCCATCAGATTCGAAGGATGAATCAGGGATGTTCCGTCGAGGTGTTGATTCCTGACTTTAACGAGGACGATGAAGCGCTCCAAACCGTTTTTGAAACTCAACCAGAAATAATGGGTCATAACGTAGAGACGGTACCACGATTGTATCGAACAGTTAGACCTCAGGCCGATTATCAACGATCGTTAACTATTCTTAAAAAATCGGTAAAATTTGGATTGATAACAAAATCAGCTCTAATGGTTGGACTGGGTGAATCTACAAATGAAGTGCTTGAGGTTATGAAATATGTTGTTGAAACGGGATGTCATATTTTTTCTGTCGGTCAGTACCTTCAACCTACAAAGGCTCACCTTCCAGTGGATCGTTTTGTTCATCCTGATGAATTCCAGATGTATCGTGACGAGGGATTGAAGATAGGGTTCAAATGGGTGGAATCTGCTCCCTTAGTTAGAAGTTCCTATCACACAGATAAACATGTGGTTTCAAAGTCTTTGAATTAAAGCGCTGTAACGGTAAATTTTACTATTGGATTTATCAAAGAAAAGAGGTTCTTCACCCCAGACGGGTCGGGGTGTGGGTAAAGAAAGAGTGAGCGAGGAGGAGAAGTTCAATTTTGCCCTCCGGGTTGAGATCTCTAAGAATGGTTGTAGAAAACCTATTCCGTCAAGGGCCGGACAGGTTTCCGTCAGGAATAGGACAACAGGTTTGATCAAAAGTCTAAAGCTGACACATATGACAGTTTTCTGGGAAATTAAAGCTATTGGACCTTCCCTCTTTCCCCTCCTTGCCAAGTCCCAAGATCCCGACTTGTCGGGGGAGGGGATGAAGGGGTGGTCTGAACTTTCCAAGCCTGCAAGGCACCAGGAGGGGAGGGGATGAAACCTTTCAGGCTCCTAACTGAGGGGAGGTCGTTTGAAAAAATATCCATCAGGAGTCGGATAAAATTACCGGCAATAATGTGTGATGAACCAGAAAAGATAAATAATTTTTCAATATGGAGGACAATATATGTCCAATGAATTAAAGGACATTGTCGAAGAGGAAGAAGATCGAACCGATCTTAATGAAAAGAAGGACGAGTTTACTTCAGATTCATTTCCGCTGATGCCTTTGAGAAACACAGTACTTTTTCCCCAGCAGGTGATACCCACATATATTGGTCGGGAAAGGTCTCTTCGGCTTATTGATGATCTGCCAGCAGGGAAGAAACTTATTGTTGTAGTAGCCCAGCAAGATGGCTCTATTGAGAATCCAGAACCTTCCGATATGTTTGCTTGGGGTACACTCGGCATTGTGCTTAAAGTATTTGAAATGCCAGATGGTAGTAAATCTGCCATTATTCAGGGATTAGAACGTATCAAGGTTTTATCGTTTATTCAGGAAGAACCTTATTACCGGGTTGCGGTTCAGAGGGTGAAGGATAAAGATGTTGGAACTTTAGAGACAGAGGCACTGGCATCAAATATCCGTCAGGTATTTCAAGAACTCATAAAAGTAGCTCCGTATTTGACTGATGAACATTCCGGAATTTTATCGAATATCCAGACAGCTGGAAAACTGGCAGACAGGGTAATTTCCCTTATTACTATTCCCACCAATGAAAAGCAGGAAGTGCTTGAGGAACTGGATGTCAAACAACGGCTGGAGAAAGCCACTGTTCTTATTAACAGGGAAATTCAGAGAATCCAGTTGGGAGAAAAAATTCAGACTGAGGTACATGATGAAATTTCTAAGACTCAACGGGAATACTACCTCAGAGAGCAGATGAAAGCCATCAAGAAGGAACTTGGTGAGGATGAAGGGACAGCGGAGCTTCAGGAACTTGAGGAGAAGGTTAAAGAAGCGGGTATGAGTGACGAGGCAAGAAAAGTGGCTTTGAAGGAGATTGATCGTCTGACGAAAATTCCTCCACAGTCTCCTGAGTATAGTGTATCGAGAACTTACCTCGATTGGCTTATTGATCTACCCTGGAATAAATCCACTGATGATAGAATGGATATTAAACTGGCAAAGGAAATCCTTGACGAGGATCACTATGGTCTCGATGACGTGAAGGAGAGAATTTTAGAGTATTTAGCTGTACGAAAATTGAAAGAGGAGAAGAAAGAAGAAAGTCGGACAAAAGGTCCAATCCTCTGTTTCGTTGGGCCTCCGGGAACGGGGAAAACCTCTCTGGGTCAATCCATTGCTCGTGCTATGAACAGGAAGTTTATCCGGATTTCTCTGGGAGGTGTGAGGGATGAAGCTGAAATACGCGGTCATCGCAGAACGTATATTGGTGCTCTCCCGGGAAGGATTATTCAGAATTTGAATAGAATTGGTTCTAACAATCCAATTTTTATGTTGGATGAGATTGATAAAGTGGGCGCTGATTTTCGGGGCGATCCCTCATCAGCCCTTCTGGAAGTGCTGGATCCTGAGCAAAATTTCTCATTTAGCGATCACTATCTTGAGGTATCATTCGATCTGAGCAATGTAATGTTCATCGCCACAGCAAACTTGAAGGATCCCGTTCTCCCTGCACTTCGTGATCGGATGGAAATCCTTGACTTTACCGGTTATGTTGAGGAGGAAAAAATTCAGATTGCTAAGAGATACCTTTTACCAAAACAGCTTGAAGAAAACGGACTTACCGAAGATGACATTTCCTTTACCATCCCGGCAATCAAAGAGTTGATTGATTCCTATACCCGTGAAGCGGGTGTCAGAAACCTGGAACGTGAGATAGGAAATGTGGTAAGGAAGATTGTTCGTAAAAAGATGGAGGGGAAAAAAGGTTCTGTGAAGGTAACGAAAGCGTTGGTGATTAAACTCCTTGGTGCGCCCCGCTTTTTCTCGGAGACAGCCAACCGCCTGAACAAGCCGGGAGTGGCAGTAGGTCTTGCGTGGACATCAGTGGGGGGAGATATCCTGTTTATTGAGGCGACCAAAATGCCGGGGAAGGGCGGTCTCACTTTAACGGGACATCTGGGAGACGTGATGAAGGAGTCAGCCAGGGCAGCACTGTCCTATGTGAGAGCCAATGCAGAAATATTTGGTCTTAAGTCAGGATTTGCAGAAAAGTTGGATATTCATATTCACGTTCCTGCAGGTGCCATTCCAAAAGATGGACCGTCGGCAGGTATCGCAATATTTACCGCTTTGTTATCACTCCTCACTGAAAAGTCCGTGAAGGAATCTGTAGCAATGACAGGAGAGATCACTCTACGTGGAGCGGTTTTGCCTATTGGTGGGGTCAGAGAAAAGGTAACTGCAGCTCACCGGTCGGGGTTGAGAGAGGTTATCCTTCCACACCTGAATGAGAAAGATCTTGAAAAGATCCCGGTAAAGATTCTGAATGATATGAAAGTGCACTTTGTTCAGGAAGTCTTTGATGTGGTTAATTATGCATTTCCTGAAACATCAGATTCTCGAAAAAAGAGAGGATAAAGATAGGAGATGACTCTCTTTCACCTTCTCCGCGAGCCAGCAGATGAAGGTTACAGGTTGGTTTTTGATAAATATATTTTGGGTGCTTCCACCTACATTTCATTACGGTGGACAAGTAGCTTCCGCCTACGTCTCAACACATCGAAACTACGGCGGACAGGCCCGCCTGCTCCCCTGCCAACCCTCATTCTTCGGGAGCAGGCTGGCGAACATTCGTGAGGGTGGGCTGGCAGTTGGTTCAGAGTGTCTAAACATTATTTTATCGAAAAGGTAACAGGAAATACTGAATTTTTAGTAGATTGTCAAATTATTTTGGGCGCTTAGCTCAGTTGGTTCAGAGTGCCTGCCTTACAAGCAGGAGGTCACAGGTTCGAATCCTGTAGCGCCCACCAA
>JACNLN010000106.1 GCA_014381485.1 Fidelibacterota bacterium | reverse complement strand
TTGTAGCTGATCGGGGGATGATCAGTCGGGAAGTGTTGGATTGGTTGGAAAGCCCTGAAAATAATATGGAATACATTCTGGGTGTCCGGATGCGCAAGGTCACGGAAGTGAAACGGTCTGTATTAAGCCGCAGTGGACGCTATCAGGAAGTCTATCCAGAGAAGCACAGGAGTAAGGATCCATCCCCGTTGAAAGTGAAGGAAGTCCGTATTGATGACCGTCGATATATTGTCTGTTTGAATCCGGTTCAGGCTCGGAAGGACACAGCGGATCGGCAGGCGATTATTGAATCCCTGGAACAGACACTGAAACAAGGGGCAAAAACGCTGGTAGGGAATAAAGGGTATCGGAAGTATGTAAAGATAGAAAAGAACAGTGTTTCTATTGATTTTGATAAAGTTAAGAATGAAGAACGCTTTGATGGGAAATGGGTGTTGCGAACCAATATGAATCTACCGACAGCAGAAGTTGCCCTGCGGTATAAGGAACTCTGGATGGTAGAACAGATTTTCAGGAAGGTGAAATCACTGCTGGTAACCCGCCCCATTTACCATCAGCGGGATGATACCATTACCGGGCATGTATTTTGTAGTTTCCTGGCGTTGGTCTTAATGAAAGAGTTAGAGTATAAGCTGGCTCAAGCAGGTTTTTGCTTTGAATGGGAAGAAATCAAGCAGGATTTGAAAGCATTAGAAGAAGTAATCATTGAGGAAAACGGTAAACGTTTTGCTGTCAGAACTGAATGTCAAGGGATCTGCGGAAAGGTCTTTCATGCGGTGGGTAAGGCTTTGCCACCAACCATTCGGGAATTGTAAAAACCAATACAAAATATGAAAAGTGTAGTGCCAAGACCATTTCTGGACTCTGTATGTGCAATTATTACTTAAGTTAGCTTTTTCAGGTGTTAAAGATTAGTTTAAATATTCGCCAAGGCCCTCACAAACCCCGACAAATTTCCCTTCTTTTCTGTTGCGGTATAGTCGCTTCATACTATAGTAAGAAAAGTGGGCTAACGGTAATAATTAAAAGAATAGTTAGGATTATCCAATTGGGGATTATCCAATTTACTTCAAGCCTTCTTTTTTTGTTCATTTTCTTTCTCCTTCCTAAGTTAATTTATGTGCGCACTTAGAAACATACAAAACACGTGCCAGAAATTATTTATTCATCGTAACTACTTATAATACAAGAGCTTAAACTCCTAGACAATTTACATAAAACAGAGTTAATCCATATAAATATGGTTTGATAATATCATTATGATATAAAATTTTAGGTGTAAATGACTAACGTGTTGTGGAGATTCCAATGCCAATTACCGCACTACCGGCACCCTGATAGTGAATGCCCATATCCACCGTTAAGTTTTTAATTACATATCCGAGTCCAATAGATGAACCCGCTATGTAACTCTGCCATAACTCATCTGTCCCAAGGTCAAACCTGTATGAACTTGTTCCCCACCTCACCTTGAAGTTATTTGGAAGAAAAAACTCTCCGCCAAGCCGAACAACAGCTCGATCCTCTTTCCGCCACCACAATACGTCTAAAGAAATTTCCATCGGGAGGTGCGCCAGCTTTTTTGATAACCCCAGTGCCAGACTGGTAGGAATTGTTTCGTGGTAATCAGTATAGTTCTTGAGTGTATATCCAAAATTGCGAATACTGGCTCCCACCTGAGCATCAAATCTCGGGATTTTCAAAACTATTCCGCAAGACACAATGGCTAAGGTGGCATTTACATTTTCTATCTGGCTAAAAAAGAATCCACCTGTCATACCAACATCGAGCAACTTATACAGCTTCCGGGCAAAGGATACAGAAATCCATGTGTCACCTGCAGTAAATTGACCTGTCTTTATTCCGTCATCACCCCGCTTGTCAAATGCTCCGTATTTTACATGTCTTAATGTGATGGCTACCTTACGGTTGCCCAGCGCCTGTCTCCACTCAACCAATCCTGTTTGAATATCAGCTGGGTATCGGACCACCGACATAAGGAGGGACTGGTTAGATGATTGCAACAGCGACGGATTTATGGAAGAGATGTCCATCCCGTGCCAATCGGCTGCCCCTACCACAGACATACCCAGAGAGCGAGTGTGATACGGTATTTCCAGAGCGGAGTAACTTCCTTCCGATCTCAATGCCACAGGAAAAAAGCCAAAAAGAAACAAAACCAATAATATTATTCTGCTGTGAATACATTGCTTCCTCTGCCTCTGCGTCCAATGAAATCTTTTACTGTTATTTTTTGTAATGATAGTCATATCGTGTAGAAATATGCTCCGCCCCTATACAGTCACCCCGATACACTCATACTTCGTTACAGGACAGGCAAGCTCCTTACAGGGCAAGCAGGATAAACATTTCACAGGACAGGTTCTCTGTTATTTCACGTAAAGGCAGTTTAAAGAAGTGTATTTGGATCAACATCCACATGGGTTGTAACCCCTATTCTTTTTTTCATAAAGGGGGAATCAACAAGATTTTTTTCAAGGAATTTGTGAATCAAAATTCCATTTTTATCCTTTTCTTTCGGTGACTTAAAGATGATCTGGTAACGATAATTTCCCCGAATCTTTTCCATAGGGCAGGGAGCAGGTCCAAGAATTTTTAAAAATCTTGGTTTTTCCTTCAAACTGTACAAAACCTCCTCCGCCACTCGTTCCACCTGACTCCTCTTCTTCCCTGCAAATTCCACTTTTGCCATCCAGCTAAAGGGGGAATACTGGAGTTCGCTCCGCTCATTGAGACAGACATTGTAATACTTTTCGATGTTCAGCTGAGCGGCTAATTTAATGGTATTATTATCGGGGTTGTTCGTCTGAATGACTACCTCACCGGGTTTTTCTCCTCGACCAGATCGACCTGCCACCTGATAGATAAGCTGAAACGTCCGCTCACCTGCCCGGAAGTCCGGAAGAAAAAGCCCAGTATCTGCATTGATAACCCCCACGAGAGTTACATTTTCGAAATCCAGCCCTTTGGCAATCATCTGAGTTCCAAGAAGTACATCGAGCTCACCTTGATCAAATTTTCTTAGAATCCTCGCGTGTGCGCCACTTCGTCGGGTAGTATCTAAATCCATCCTCACCAATCGCATTTCTGGAAATTCCTGAATTAAACTCTCCTCCACCCTCTGAGTTCCAATACCCCCCAATAATAGATTTGTTCCACTGCACTCCTTGCAGTCATCGGGAACCATTTTAGTAAAATTACAGTAGTGACACTTCATCAGTTTTTCTACCTTGTGATATGTCAGGGGAATTTTACAATGGCGGCACATTTCCACGTAGCCACAGTCCCGACAGGAAACAATGGGAGAAAATCCCCTTCGGTTTTGAAGTAAAATTACCTGCTCTCTTTTCTCCAGGCGATCTTGAATTTTCTCCTTCAGCAACCGAGAAAATAGTATGCGATAGTCTTCTGTCTCCTCTCGCTCTTTTATCATATCCACAATATGAACCTGTGGATATTTTGCTTTCCCATATCGGTATTTCATTCTAATGTAGTTCAACTTCTTCACTGCTTTGTTATAATATGATTCTATGCTGGGGGTCGCGCCCGCAAGAACTGTGAGTGCGCCACTCAATTTTCCCCGAATCAATGCCACATCTCTAGCCTGGTACCGAGGGGCAGGGCTTTCCTGTTTGTAGCTCCCCTCCTGTTCCTCATCTACAATGATGAGTCCCACATTTCTCAAAGGAGTAAAAATTGCACTTCTGGCTCCCACGACCACAGAATAAGCTCCTGCGCATATCTGATTCCACGTCCACGCCCTCTCTACGGGGGACATCCGACTGTGCCAGATGGCAACACGCTCTCCAAACACCGCTCGAAATCTCCCGGCAATCTGGGGTGTCAGGGCAATCTCTGGCAGCAACATAATAGATGTCTGCTTTCGCTCCTCTGCCTGTTTTGCCAGATGAATGTAGATTTCTGTTTTACCACTTCCAGTGGCACCATGGAGAAGATAGGGATAAAACTCCCTTTTTCCCAGATGCTCTTCAAGCTCGGTAATGACATTCCTTTGCTCTTTTGAGAAGGTAATTTTCTTCTTCAAAAGCTTGAGTGTGAGACTGGAAGAATCCGGAATGCTGGGTACCGAGGAAATCGTAACAAACCCTTTTTTTTCTAAAGTTCTACAAATAGCCGAGATATTTTTACCCACGTTTTTAAGTGAAGCAATGGGAATCGGCTCCTCCTGTTCTTCCAATGCCTCCATCAATCGGAATTGTTTTGGTGCTTTTTCTTTCAATGCTGTCAGATCATCGTTCGACATTTCGTTTTTCATTACCATCAACTGTTTGGCGGGAGAATAAGTACTGCTCAGTTTTTGGGGAACCGCACATTTCATCACCTGCCCCATAGGCGACAGGTAATACCTGCTCACCCAGTTCAAAAGTTCCCAGAGAGTTTTATCAAAAATGGGGGTTTCATCCACAATTGCTGAGATGTACCGGATTTTACCTTTAAAGTCTACTTTCTTTTGCAGTTTTACTACTACTCCCTGTGCCATCCTTTTCGGTCCAAATGGGGCTCGAACCCTTACTCCCACCTGAATTTTACCTGAAAACTTTTCAGGTATTCGGTAGGTGAAGACTTTATAACTTGAGATTGGGAATGATATGTCAGCAAACATCGTGCGTTAAAATAGAAGTGGTCTTACAAACGTGCAATAAAAAACCCCCTGCATCAAACAGAGGGTAAAGAACGTGTTTCAAGAAATGTCTCTATTCTTTAATGACATAGACCTTTACTTCGGTCTGAATACCTTGCTCAAGTTTCACCAGAACAGAATACACGCCAAGGGATCTGATGGGTTCATCGAGAAGAATATCCTTTTTATCCACATTAAAGCCCTTTTCATTGATCAGGTTGGCAATAGTAATGGCTGTTACCGAGCCAAAAACCCGATCTTCCTTACCCACAGGTACTGGCGTGGAAATTTTTAACTTTGCAATTTTTTCTGCCATTTTTTGAACATTTATTAGTGCCTTTTGATCTCGGGCTATCTGTTGTTCCTTCTCAGCTTGAACCACCCTGATTTTCCCCGGGGTAGCTTCCACTGCCAGACCTTTGGGAATCAGGTAATTGCGTGCATATCCCGGCTTTACCAAGACAACGTCACCTGCGTTTCCTAATTTTTCAACATCCTGAAGTAGAATAACTTCCATCTTGTTTATACCTCCCAGTACTCGGATTAAAGTTCTTCGCCTGAATAAGATAACAGGGCAATGTTCCGTGCTCGCTTGATGGCGCGGGTTAATTCTCTCTGGTGTTTTGCACAGGTACCTGTTACCCTTTTGGGAATTATTTTCCCCTGTTCGCTAACAAACTTACGGATCAGCCTTACATTTTTATAATCAATGGCGAGATCGCTATCTTCACAGAATTTGCAGATCCTTCGCCTGCTCATAATTGTCATAGTTCCCTCCGATGTTTACTCAATTTATGTTTCAAATTATTCTCCATTAGATTCACCTAATTCCTTTTCCTCAGGTCTTTGATTTAGACGAACAGTATAATAAGCCAGAATTGCCTCATTCAGCTCCATCCAACTGTTCAGTTCATCAACGGCTGGTGTCTCCGTTTCATACTGAAGCATCATATATGTGCCATATTTTTGCTTATCCACAAGATACGCCAACTTACGCTTTCCCCACATGTAAGAATTGATTATTTTTGATCCCAACTTTTTTACACGATCATTCACATCGTCTTGTACTTTTAATAGTCTCTCCTCTTCAAAATCGGGATGCACAATGTAAAGAATTTCATAGTACCGCAAAGCTATTTCCTCCTCAAATTAATAAGTATCTTACTCCCTTTACTCTTCACCCAGTATAGGAAATTATACCGCTACACGGGGCAAGCTCCATCACACCATAAATTAAAACATTGGTGCAATCACCAGTGAAATCACTGACATCAGTTTGATCAGAATATTCAAAGATGGTCCTGCTGTATCCTTAAATGGGTCTCCCACTGTATCTCCCACAACAGCTGCTTTATGAGTATCTGATCCCTTTCCACCTAAATTATCCGCTTCTATGTATTTCTTAGCATTGTCCCATGAACCGCCGGCATTCGCCATAAAAATTGCCAGCAGAACTCCCGATACCGTGACGCCAGCGAGAACACCGCCGAGCATTTCAGGATCATGAAGAACCAGTCCAAAAAATACGGGTGTCAACACAGCCAAAAGTCCGGGAGCAATCATTCGTTTAATGGCAGCGGCGGTAGCAATATCCACACAGCGAGCATAATCTGCCCGTGCTTTTCCTTCAAGCAATCCCTTAATTTCTCTAAACTGTCGGCGAACTTCCTCAATCATATCAAAAGCTGCCCTTCCTACTGCACGCAATGCAAAGGATGAAAAAACAAATGGTAGTCCTGCACCAATGAGTAACCCTGCCATAATCCGTGGATTGCTGATATTCAGCTCAAGCGGTGTGCCCGTAACGCTTGCCACCGTTTCCCGGTAGGCAGCAAAGAGGGCTAAAGCCGTCAGAGCTGCAGAGCCAATAGCAAATCCTTTTCCAATAGCGGCAGTAGTATTCCCCACTGCGTCCAGCTTATCCGTTCTCTGTCGAACTTCTGAAGGAAGCTCAGCCATCTCAGCACATCCACCAGCATTGTCTGCAATGGGTCCATAGGCATCCACTGCAAGTTGAATCCCAGTTGTAGATAACATCCCGAGGGCAGCAATGGCAATTCCGTACAAGCCAGAAAAGTAGTACGAAAGAATAATTGCTATAGCAAGGGTTAACACCGGAAATGCTGTGGAAAACATCCCATTTGCAAGACCTGCAATGATATTTGTTGCCGCGCCTGTCTCGCTAGATTTTGCAATAGTCCTGGCTGGTTTGCGGGCTTCAGAGGTGAAATATTCTGTTAACAATCCAATTAAAATCCCAGCGATCAAGCCGACAATTGTAGAGAGAAATACATCTGTTCCGCTTACCAGCTTTTCACCCATTTCAATAACACCTGGGACAAACCTTTGAATCACAAAATAGCTAATAATAATCATCAGTCCGCCAGCACCAAATGTCCCAATATTCAGTGCGTTCTGTGGATTCCCTCCTTCTTTTGTTCTTACGAAAAAAGTCCCAATAATAGAAACAACAATACCACTGCCCGCGAGAACCAGAGGAAGCAAGACAAGATTTCCCAGTCCGGCGGTGGCAGCCAGAACCATGGCGCCCACTATTGAGCCCACATACGATTCAAATAGATCAGCTCCCATGCCAGCCACATCGCCCACATTATCACCCACATTATCCGCAATGGTAGCGGGGTTTCTTGGATCATCTTCGGGGATCCCAGCTTCAACTTTCCCCACAAGATCCGCTCCAACATCTGCAGCTTTCGTAAAAATTCCACCCCCAACTCGAGCGAAAAGAGCAATAGATGATGCCCCCATAGCAAAGCCTGATAGAATTTTCATTACTCTTGGAAGATCAACATCTTCGTTAAGTCCGCCATAGAAGTAGAACAAAACAGAAAGACCAATAACGCCCAGTCCAACCACACTCATTCCCATAACGGAACCACCGTTGAATGCCACCATTAACGCATCATTCAAACTTGTACGGGCAGCCTGTGTGGTTCGGTTGTTCGCTGCCGTGGCAACGCGCATTCCAAAATATCCAGCCAGACCACTACATAGTGCGCCCACCACAAAGGAGAGGGCAACCAAACTTGTTCCCTGCTTAACATTCCCAAAAGCAAGGAGAACTGCCACGGCAATCACAAAAACAGCAAGCACTTTGTACTCCCTAACCAAAAAAGCCATAGCACCCTCACGAACGGCATTCCCGATTTCTACCATCCTCTCTGTCCCCGGATCTCTTCTGTTAACCCAAACCGATTTCCAGAAGGCATAAATCAATGCCAGAATACCCGCAATCGGAATTAAATAGAAATTGTCCATAATCTTGCTATCTCCTCAGCCTTAATAAAACGTAATTATGTAAAACGTACATTCACCACTCACCAGTTGAGCGAAGCGAAATCCCGTAACGTAGGTCGGGGTTACCATTCAATTAAACTCAGACATCGCTTTTTCAATGCCCCTCGCCTGAAACATTTCCACGGCATCAGCTCCGCGTACAATCATCTCTTCAGCAAGAGATTTATCCTGCTTTAGGAACGGTTTTAAAACATATTTTTCCGCTGGACGCATCTTTTCGTCAGTCCCAATTCCCATCCTGATTCTTGGAAATTTGTTGTCACCTAATTGATAAATAATGGATTCCATTCCACGGTGGCATCCATCACCTCCCTGGGGGCGAATTCTCATCGTTCCCAAAGGAAGATCTACATCGTCCAAAATGATGCAAAGGTTCGAAAAAGGAATATTCCAACGGCTCACAATCTCTTTCACAGGGATACCGCTTCTGTTCATCCCAAATGTGGGTTTTGCCAGAATAACATCTCCCGATTTCTTTTGAACGTAGATGTAATTACCTCTCCCCGGTCGGAAAGACATGTTCCATCTCTGTGCCAATTTATCCACCACCCAAAATCCGAAATTGTGTTTTGTGTTAGCATATTGTGCATCTACATTACCCAATCCGATAAAGGCATTCATCAAGATTTCGGTTCCTCTTCGCCTTCTCTCTCCTCGGGTTCTTCTTCAGCCTCCTCAACTTCTTCAACCTCCTCAACTTCTTCAATCTCCACTTCAGGTACCTCAATCTCCATTTCAGCCTTTCTTGGAACATTAACCGATACAACGGTAGTTTCCGGATTGGTCACAAGTTCCACTTCCCCCAAATCCACTTCTCCAGCGTGAATACTTCCACCCAAGTCCAATTCCGACACATCAATGCGGATAGCATCCGGCACCTCCGTCGCCAGGCAGGAAATTTCCAATTCCGTCACATTCTGAGTCAGAACTCCCCCAGCTTTAACTCCGACAGGTTCTCCTTCGACCATAATATGTACCATAATGTTGATTCTATCTTTTAACCTGATTCCAAAAAGATCAACGTGCAGCACTTCATCAGTCACCGGGTGATATTGCACCTCCTTGAAAATGGCGTGTACCTTTTTCCTACCAACCGTCACCGCATATACATGAGCTTCCGACTGAAACGCCTGCTGAAGGTGCTTTCTGTCAACAACAAAAGGAATTGGTTTCACGTCTGAAGAGTAAAAGATTCCAGGAATTTTTCCTTCCTGTCTTATGTGCTTCGCAGCCTGTTTTCCTATATTTTTTCGCCTTTCGACTTTCAACTTAAACTCGTAAGCCATAATACTATCTCCTTAAAATTCAAATAAAGCGCTGATAGACTCGCCATTATAAATACATTGAATGGCATTTGAGAAGAGTTTTGCTACAGAAATGATTTCTAATTTTTCAAATTTCAATTCCTCTGGAATATCCAGTGTATTGGTAACAATAACTTTATCGATGTATGAATTCATTAGCTTTTTGTTTGCTTCTCCTGAAAATATGCCATGAGTCGCAAAGACCATAACGGATTGTGCCCCATTTTCTTCAGCAGCCTTTGCTGCGTTGATCACGGTTCCGGCCGTATCTATCATATCATCAATGAGAATTACAAGTTTGTCTTTTAAATCACCAATAAGATTCGCAACCTCCGACATATGATGGCCAGTTCGCCGTTTATCAATGAGAGCAAAACTTACCCCCAGATGCCTTGCAAAAGATTGTGCCATAGGAGCGCTCCCAACATCTGGAGATAGAATGACGGTTTTATCAGACAAGATATCCATCTGCCTTAATCGTTCAAAAATGACCTGTTTTGCATAGAGGTGATCAAAGGGCGTATTGGTAAATCCCTGTATCTGAGATGAATGAAGATCCATCGTTAATATTCTACCTACTCCTACGCTATTCATCATATCCATCATAACCCTGGCAGAAATGGGAACTCGCGGTTGGTCTTTCCTGTCCTGACGACCATATCCATAATACGGAATTACTACAGTCACTCGATCTGCAGATGCACGAACAGCCGCATCTATCATTAATATCAGTTCCAGAATGTTCTCAGCAGGTGGATTGGTTGACTGAATGACAAAAACATCCTCACCGCGGATATTTTCTTCATACTTGATCCATATCTCCCCATCGCTGAACCGGGAAATCGCAACTTTTCCCAAGTCAATACCAAGATGGTCGACAATCTCCCTGGCAAGGGGACGGTTGGAGCTGCCGCTGAAGACTTTCATCTTACTTACTTCCTTATTTTAACAGATCTTCTTAATAAAACGTAATTATGTAAAACGTAATCCATAACCACTCACCCTGCCTACGCCTCCTCCTGCGCCAAGGCTTCGGAGAACAAGAAGGCTCCGGCAGGCAGGCACTCTACTAGGCTCGCCGTAGGGCCTTACCATTTTCGATCTACGATTTTCTATTTTTGATTTACGATTTACTATTTTCTGTTTTTTATCTTTTATCTTTTCAATCGTCAATCTTCAATTGTAAATAGAAAATCTTCAATTCCTTAGCTGCCGGGCTAGGACTCGAACCTAGATTAACGGCTCCAAAGGCCGCGGTCCTGCCGTTGGACGACCCGGCAAAATCATTTTTGATTGAATATTGACTATTTTCAATTCTCCACAGTCTTTATGCCATTTGATTTCTCTGATTTTCTTCAAAGAAATTTGTAACAACTGTTAAAGGACCTGATTCCAATAGAAAATAGACAATCTAAATCGGGTGGGTTAAATATGTCTGGAGGGAAGAGGAAAAGCGGGTTCTTACTTTGTGTGCTTGAGCTTCCTCTTTAAAAATTCCAAACACAGTCGAGCCACTACCCGACAGACTGGTATATTGAGCACCATATTCCAACAGTTTTTCTTTAATCTTGCCAATCTCTGGATATGTCTGAAAAATCAGAGGTTCAAAATCATTCTCAAAAAGCTCTCTCGCATTATCCCAGGAGGCGAAAGATATCCCCGACTCATCAACACCGGGAATGGGCGCAAAGTTACCCCCCTTTAAATTTTTGGGCAAGTGGTTTTTTGCTAAACCATAAGCCCACTTAGTGGAGATGTGTATATCTGGCACCACAAGTAGAATTGCATTCATTTCGGGAAGGGTTGCAGGAAACAGCACCTCTCCTATCCCTTTAGCAAATTGAGTCCCTCCCCTGATAAAAAATGGGACATCGGCTCCCAAAGAAAGTCCAATTCCCTCTAACTCGCCATCAGTAAGACCAAGATCATAGAGTTTGTTTATCCCTTTCAACAGCGCAGCAGCATTACTGGAGCCGCCCCCCAGTCCGGCGCCCGCGGGGATTCCTTTCTTAATGTGGATTTTGATACCACCTAATGATGGGAAGTGACTTTTTAATTCCAGATATGCTTTTATACAGAGGTTGGTCTCATTAATAGGAACAGTATTATTGGCGCATGTAATTTGCCAATTTTGATCAGTAGGCTCAAGTGCGATGGTATCATAAAGAGAAATTTCCTGAAAAATGGTTTGAAGAGTGTGGTATCCATCTGGGCGTTGACCGGTGATTTTCAGACCGATATTGATTTTGGCATAGGATTGAAGGAAGTTAAACACCAATTTATCTGTTGCTCATAAGGGTAGATACCACCTGCGCAGCAATCCCTTCTCCCCGACCAACGGTGCCCAAGTAATCGGTAGTCGTAGCTTTGATTGAAATTTGATCTTTTTGGATTCCGAGAGCCTCGGCTATTTTCGATTTCATCTCAGGAATAAAAGATCTGATTGGGGGTGCCTGCAGAATCACCGTACAGTCAATATGAACAATCTCAAAACTGTTGCTTCTTACTTCCTCAGCCGTATTGCCTAAAAACACCAAGCTGGAAACTCCTTTCCATGTATTATCATCACTGGGGAAATAAAGTCCGATGTCACCCAAATTTGCAGCACCTAACAGCGCATCAACAACCGCATGACACAGAACATCTCCATCCGAGTGTCCTACAGAACCCTTTTCAAAAGGGATTTCTGCTCCACCCAGAACAAGCTTCTCGCCTTTCTCCAGACGATGTGCATCAAATCCGATTCCTGTTTTAATCACGATATTTCCTCTCCCAGATTTTTTCTGCCAGAGTCCAGTCCACTGGGGTGGTAATTTTTATATTATCTGGATCTCCCTCAATGACAGCCACCCGCCCCCCATTTAATTCCACCAACTGAGCCTCATCTGTACCAATAATTTTCCTCTTTCCGGCATTCTCATACGCAGAAACTAATTTATTTTTCTTGAAGGTTTGCGGAGTTTGTGCCTGCCAAATGTGTGACCTGTCTAACGTTTTTTCAACGATTCCGCTTTCTACCTTTTTCATTGTGTCTCTTGCTCTGATGGCAACAATAGCACCATCATAATCAGAGCACAGGTCAACAGTTTCCAATATCCATCTTTCACGGATAAACGGTCGAACAGCGTCATGCACTACCACCACATCCATATCATTTCTTACTTTCTCCAACCCATTTTTGACACTATCTTGTCGCTTCTCCCCGCCAGCTGTTACCAGTATTTCTTTTTTAGTCTCC
This sequence comes from Fidelibacterota bacterium, assembly GCA_014381485.1. Lineage (GTDB taxonomy): Bacteria > Fidelibacterota > Marinisomatia > Marinisomatales > CAZVFT01 > JACNLN01. The sequence continues at coordinate 4,959 of JACNLN010000106.1, read as the reverse complement.
ATCACATCAATCCAGCCTTGCATCCAGATAACATAATCTTCAGGTACAACTACCACAATCTGCGTAATAATTTCAGCATCCACAAAAAGGTGTAGTGTCCATATTATTAGTGGTTGTTGTGCTAATGTTCTAAATTGTTTGGGGAGTGATATATCACCAACTTTTGATTGTTGGGAAAATCTAAGGCTTTTCCCTGCACCTGGAATGACAGCAGCAACCTGCATGTTGTTTTTGCTAAAGAATTAACATTGCATCGCCATAACTCAAGAAGCGATACTTCTCCTTTATCGCCTCCCTGTACGCCTTTAACACAAAGTCACGATCAGAAAATGCGCTTACTAGCATCAACAGGGTCGATTTTGGCTGGTGAAAATTCGTGATTAATGCATCGGTCATATTGAAGTTATATGGTGGATAAATAAATTTATCCGTCCAGCCACGTTTTGATGTGACTTGAAATCCTGAAACAACAACTGTCTCAAGAGCTCTTACGGTTGAAGTTCCCACGACAAAAATGCGTTTCCCCTTTTTGCGAGTCTCGTTTATTGCGATGGCTGTCTCGGCTGGAACTCTAAAAAACTCAGAATCCATCTGGTGTCGGTTAAGATCTTCCACCTGAACCGGGCGAAATGTCCCCAAACCAATATGCAATACGACGGGAGCAACTTTAGCGCCTTTTTGCTTAATCCTACTGATCAATCCTTCAGTAAAATGGAGTCCCGCCGTTGGCGCTGCTACGGCACCTCGATGTTCTGCAAATACGGTCTGGTACCGTTTCTTATCTTTGGTCTCAGTTTCCCGCTTAATGTAAGGAGGGAGAGGGGAAGAGCCAATTCTATCGATAATTTTATAAAAATCATCTCCCTCGAATTCAAACCGAACCACCCGACCACCCGAGACAGTATTGTCAATGACATCACAACGAATTTTATCAGTAAAATGCAATTTGTTCCCTACTCTAACCTTCCTGGCGGGCTTTACCAGAACTTCCCACATATCATTTTCCAGTTCTCTAAGGAGAAACACTTCTACTTTAGCATCGGTTCGATCCTTTACGGCAAAAAGTCGCGCTGGAAACACTTTCGTTGTGTTGATTACAAGGAGGTCGTTTTTCTTCATATAATCAACAATGTTAAGAAATTTTCTATGTTCAATAGTTTTACTGTCTCTGTGTAAAACCATCAGTCGAGAATAATCTCGTCTTTTGGATGGATATTGAGCAATTCGACTCTTTGGAAGATTATAGTTAAAATCAGATAGTCTTAACTTGATTTGTTTACCAAATAACTGCATTATTTAAATAACCTTTGCTGAATTTTTTGTTTTTTCACATTTAAATATCTAAAGGCTTTCTCTTCGGCAACCCTTCCTCGGGGCGTGCGCTGAAGAAATCCTTCCTTAATAAGAAACGGTTCATATACATCCTCAATTGTCTGAGAATCTTCACCAACAGCAACGCTAAGAGAATTTACTCCCACAGGCCCGCCACTGAATTTTTCAACAAGAGCAGAAAGAATTCTCCTGTCCATATCGTCAAGCCCATGTCCATCAATTCCAAGTTTCTTCAAAGACTTCTTAGCAATTTCTTGACAAATTGTTCCATCCGCCATTATCTCTGCATAATCTCGCGTGCGCCGTAAAATTCGATTGGCTACCCGGGGTGTCCCCCGTGATCGTTTTGCCAGTTCATAAGCACCTTCACCGTCAATTTTCACCCCCAAGATATCTGCTGATCTCCGTATAATTTTCAATAAATCATCCGATTCATAAAAATCTACTCTCAAAACGACGCCAAATCGATCCCGCATGGGCGAGGTCAGGCTCCCCATCCGTGTTGTTGCACCAACTAAAGTAAAGTGCTCAAGATTTAATTGGACACTTCTGGCGCTGGGTCCCCGATCAATCATAATATCAATGCGATAATCCTCCATTGCAGAATATAGATATTCCTCCACAACACTATTCAATCGGTGAATCTCATCAATAAATAAAACGTCCCTGTGTTTCAGTTTGGTAAGAAGTCCCGCGAGGTCGCCAGCCCTTTCCATTATAGGACCTGATGTGTGTTTTAAATTAACATCAAGTTCCTTAGCAACAATATTTGCCAGGGTTGTTTTTCCCAACCCGGGGGGACCAAAAAGAAGTACGTGGTCAAGGGCATCGTTGCGCTTTATTGCTGCCTCAATGTATAGTTTGAGATTATCTGTTATATCATTTTGACCAATAAACTCATCAAACGTATTTGGACGAATCTCCTTTTCTACGACGAGATCTTCTTCTTGTGGTGCTGGATCGGCAATGTGGTTATCAGTCATATTTGTACGCTCAAACTACGCAAACAATTGTGGTGTATTGATAAATATTCTATAAAAAACACAATATTAAATTTAATATGAGGTTGAAGTGATTCCAAATGATACCGCAAGAGAGGATCCCAATTGAAATTACTGAATAGAAATTATACTTCTCATTTTTTCCAGCCGTTCAGCTCTCTCGATGGCAAACCGCTGTATCCCCTCCCATATCCACCGTTTCGAGAGATGCGCTTCATCCATAATCTCATCCACCGTGCCACCAGTACGCCACCGATTATCCCAATCAGCCGAAAGGGAATATTTCTTGACTGCACTATGTTTTATCCAATTCCCCATCAAATCGATTGCTGTATTCGTAATGATCATAGCGTCTGTCCATTCTTTATCACCAATGACAGATTTTCTATATTCCTCCGACTGGGTTTGAAATAATCCGTAAGATATGGCAGCAACGATTTTCACATTGGGTCCCTCTTTCTTTATTCTTGGAAGAATTGCAATCAATTCATCTGTTGGCTTGGTCCCTCTAATAATGATCGTCCCCTTTTTTGGCTTATCAGGGGTGTAATCTTTTATGATATAAGCGCCTTTCGCAGCCTCAAATTGAGGCGGTATTCCCAATGCCTCTCTATCTGGAATCTCAATGGGTGGGCGGGTTAAATGGAGAACAATAATGGGAACATCGGTTGCTAACGCAGCACCTAATACAGAAGCCACCTCGTTGTGCTCCCAAGGATGAAGGTTGAGAATCTGACCCTCTGGAAATAGTTGTGTTACTCCAGGTGCGAATATTCCGAAGTGTGTCCTGGCATCATCGGCGGTTTCAGGTCCAGAGTGACTGGCAATCCACAGCAGGCGACCAACTTTCAATTCTGAGTCCTGCGCCAGCTGACTAAATAACCGCATTGGACCATACTTCAGATATGAAAACGATCCATAAGTGGAACAAGCACCGAAAAAACCATTAAATTCCTCATAAGGGTTTATAGCAAAATTCACTGTTGTGAGTCCCGCCATAATACCTGCATTAGCAAATTCTGTGATGGCTTGAGGTAAAATAGTACCTTCAAGATTGGTATCACGGTTATAGAAGTCAGGATCTGGTCTACCATCCCAACCCTTGCCAAATCCAGAGATATTAGTGGAATCCGCCAGGTCCGCTGAAGCAGCAATCACAAGCGGACGACCGTAGTGTTCTAACACATACGAGTTGAGCCAGGACCCAAATTTGGCAAGCCCCTCCCTATTAGGAGCTTTTGTGCCTGGTTTTACAAATAAGCTATCAGGATAATTCTCATAATCCGTGATGACTGGATCTTTCAGGGGATTCTTCACTGAGATTCGACAATTTTCGATTTTCTCCGGGACAGAATCTCCCAACCCTACAAGAGTATCGGCCAGATAATCTACCAATGCCTGATCCCGCTCCAACACGGACATAACTACCTCAAAATTGGCTGCTGTCTGTTCCCTCTGAGCTTCCTGTTTGACAGGCGCTGATTTGCCAAAGCCAACAAAGTCTACACCATATTTTTCAGCAAATACCCTCTTTGTTTCCCAAAAAAGTTCAGAATTTTGTCTGTGGGGTATCCCATGGCTTTGATAATCATAGGTACCGTAGCCCCTCCCTTTCCGGGTTCTGGTCCAAATCATTTTGGGGACATTCCGCTCCCTATCTGCATCTGCAAAAAGTCGGTGGTACGCCTTTACTATCGATTCCCAATCCTCACCATTCTTCGTCCCCTCAACATGCCAGCCATAGGAATCAAACCATTCTACCGGCGTTCCATAGACGACAGAACTGAATGGTCTGGGATCAATGCCGTAATCATTCCAATCGATGAAATAGACCAGATTACCAAGACCGAGACCATATGCTGACTGTTTTGCTTCGTGAGCGACGCCAGTTGTAAGGCCTCCTTCTCCCTCAAGGACAAAGACCTTTACTTCGTCACATCCCGCATATTTCAGAGCAAAAGCTTCACCAACGGCTGCCGGCGAACCGTGCCCCGATGGTCCTGTGTTAAACTTGAGAAATAGCGTTTTCCCGGACATCTCAGCGTGACCCGGTAGACCTCCTCGGTGACGGAGCGTAAGAAGATCTTCCCAATAAAGAGCCCGCTCTTCGGCATTGTTAACCAGATATTGCGACGTTTCTGTTTGGGAATATTTAATCCTGAGTGCTTCATTTAATACCGCCAGGGTTGCATATACTACGGGGTTTGCATGTCCCGCTGCCAGGATAAACCTGTCTCCAAAACGCTTTCCGGGCTCTCGAATATCCCACCTCATAACGCCAGATAATAGAGTAGATATCATAGCGTAAACCTTTGAGCGAGAACCTCCGGGATGGCCGCTCTGGCGGAAGTTCAGCATTAGATCAATGCACTGATCGACAAGATCTTTGATGACATCCCAGTGCTTGAAGTATGGACGCAGTTTGTCTATCGATTCCATTAATACTATAGTTCAAATCATATCTGTCTAAAACAATCGTCTTGATGAAATTATTTGGACAGCATTTGTTAAATCGACTTTAGGTTCAAAACAGATCGGGAAATAAGCTTTGCTGGGGTGACTCTTTCCCAGATGCCACCCCCTCTTTTGTTCTCCCCTCCCGATAGAATCGGGATTTTCAACTCTC
>JACNLN010000064.1 GCA_014381485.1 Fidelibacterota bacterium | reverse complement strand
GTTCCCTCAGCCCGTTCAATAATAAAGCCATCCTCAAAACCTTGTTGCCCCCATATTATTTTCATCACAGTGCTGGAATCATTTAATACAATCAACGTTTCATTCATCACAGGCAAATTGGATATGGCTTTCTCTCTTAATTTTTTTAGTGGGGTGGTTTCAGATTTAGGTTTTAATCTAATGAGATCGTCATTAACCTTAATGACCAGTCGGTTCATTTTTTCCGGTTCAGGTTTGTAACTGTTTTCATTTTGGACCTCAGTATCAGGTGCAGGTATCCAGTAAGAGCTGACCTTCGCAAGTAAAGAATAATTCCACGTGAGTTGTATCTGGTGGTCGGAGAGAGCCATAGCTGAAAGATTCGTCGGAGCAGGCAGGTTTAACACCCCGGTAGCGATTTCCGAATACGATCCTTCTACCTCATCCGCCTTGCCTAGAATCCGATAATAATACGTATTGCCAAACACCAGCCCGGTGTCGGTGTAGGGACTTTCAGAGGTATCAACCTCAGCAATCTTGTTAAAGTTGTTAGAGGTTAGTGAACGTTCTATCAGGATTTTTGTATAATGCTCATCATTGCTTATCCACGCAATGCTCAGTTTATCAATATCAACAGCGGAAATAGATGTAATTTCTGGCGCTACAAACTTAGTACCGCTATCGGGATCGTAGGGATTTTTCCACTCCCTGTCAGACGTGCAGGACAGAAGCAGTAAAATAAGAATTGATGGAAGAAAAACCCGTGATTTATTCATATAGCCCTTTTCTGAAAATGATTTTCCCGTTTGTTTTATGTGTATAGCCAATGGTTGATTTGTCAACTCTGATTTTATACCAACCTTTTTCAATGTCCAAAATTGGATATGTTTCATTCTCTCTGCATTTCTTGATTATTTGGTAACTAGTGGAAGGACCAGATCTTATATTGTCACTTACTACAGTAATTTTTACACGTTGACCATCAACTGGTTCGTCTTGATCATCAGTCACATAAAATTGGTCACTTTTACTCCAAATATATCCAGATTTATTACCCAATTTAACTGTGACCCAATCATTTTCTAATCCATTGAAAGGTAATTTTTCACCAGCTGCTAATTTTTTTATTAGATTGGAATTAGCTATGTCAGGATAATCCCAAATATAGGTGGTGCCTGTTGAAACGACATATTTTCCACCTTTAAAAAGTTTTGAGATAAAAGAAGACTCTTTTTGTTTCTCCATTGTTGCTTTTTGGGGTTTATTCGTCAAATCAAGAGTAGTGGTAGTCCTTTTTTTCTTTTTCAGTTTTGAAGCAGATAACTTCGAATTGACATATGAGTAGAGAGCTCCTCCTGCTGAAGCAATAGCAACGACAGAACCACCCAGTTTAAGAGCATCGTAAATTTTCGTCTTTGACTTAAAGTCCAATGCCTTAGAGGTTGACGTGGCTCCAATATAGTTATCGTACGATTGAGAGGACACGTATTCGCAAACACCGGCAAGTATGGCGAAAGTAATAGTTGCACCACCGGAGAGTTTCGTTATCAGTTTCCATCTGTCGACTTCCTGTTGTATGCTTCCTGCATACGAAAGCAAGGTAAGATTGACCGTCGTATTCTCATTCTCCTTCACGGTAACATCTTTCTTCTTGTTGAGAAACCCTTTTACTTGCACCTCAACAGAATAATCACCGATGGGTATCGTAAATACATTTGGTGCCTGCCCCTTACTCTCTCCATTGATGAGTATCTCTGCTTTCTTGGCTTCAATGGGATTTACAAAAATCGATATTGATCCCTGTATGGGAGATGGCGTCAACTGAATTTCTTCGGTTTTACCAACCGTTATGATTACGTCTTTTGTTTCCGGGTAGTGCTTGGACCTCTCCGCCTTAACCACGTATTTACCCGGCGGTAACTTTGCTTCGTAACTGTTTCTGCCAACATTCTCTCCGTTAATAAAGATCCTGGAAGAGGGCGCAGAGACAATCAGTGTTCCCACGTTCGGCGCAAGAATGATAGTCCGCCTCACTTCAGCATTATCTGCGACGGTAACCTGTTCGGTTACAGTATTATAGTACTGCTTCTTGACTTCAATGAGGTATTGTCCCGAAGGACAAGGATCAAACAAAAATGGTGTAGTGCCTCTTTTCTGTCCGTCCACATAAACGACCGCTCCTACTTCTGGAGAACTGGTGATATGCAGTTTTCCGTAAGCCGGGCTAAGCACAAGTTCTACCTTTTTCTCTTCTGCATCCTGCACATCGTAAGTGGCGGAATGCGGGTGGTACAGTTCTTTTTCCGCCTTCAACTCGTGGCGACCACTCAGCAGCTTGATGCTGCTCAGGGGTGTTACTCCGAACGTTTTGCCATCAATCGTAATCCTTGCTCCGCTCGGTATGGAAGTGATATTCAGATGCCCAAACTTAGGGTCAAGGGACTGCTTAATATTCTTTGTCTCACCGGCCTCCAAAGAAAAAGAGAGAACTGCAGTATAATACAGTTCCTTCCTTAGTTCCAGCTGATGTTCTCCCGAAGTGAGGAGACCACTGTAAGGAGACGACCCAATCTTTTGACCGTTGATAATGATCTCGCAGCCCTGAGGGTCGGTTTCGATTGAGATGATCCCAGGTGGTTTATACTTAACGATTTGACTCTTGTCTTCCTCCAGTACGATCTTAAAGGACTGGTCACTGTCAACATTAATAACCTTTGTATACGGTTTGTACTGGTTCTTCTGGAAGTAGAAAGTGTATTCGCCTCTGGCAAGTTTGAATATGCTTGTTTTTCCCGCCGAAGTTATCGGCGCAAACTGGTTGTATGAACAATCTACTCCATCAACGTTCAGATTGAAGACAATTTCAAACAGAGTTTCGTCTGCCGCTATCATTTGAACTGGCAAGACACCTCCTCGCGTACTTTTCCGGTACAGGTCCGCCAGCATATCGTCTATGTTTTCGTTTAGCTTGGAAATAGATCTGGAATCCCTGGAAACCGCTGTCGTTATTCTAGCTGTCTCAACATCAACTAACTTAAATGTCGCAGATATCTTAGCGGCAGCATGGTCATATAAAATTGTGGATAGTAACATCAAATCAGCATTCAGCATTTTCCCGAGCTTAGCAGCGCATTGTTGGTCGGTACAGCCAGATAACTGCTGAAACTTCTGCTCCTTCAGTATCTTGTCCACTTCCTGTCGACTGGTTACATCGTATGTGCCAAGGTTTACCAGCTCCGTTTCCAAGCGGTCATATATCTGCCTTGCCTCAAAATTGGACAAACCGCTGCTTTCGAGGTCGGCTAATGCAATCACATCGCGTCTTGCCTGAGTGAAGACGGTAGAGACAATAATCAGAAGGATATATAATCTATTCATCCGCATTTTTGAATTTCCTTAACGTTTTTCTTAATTCCAGTTC
>JACNLN010000105.1 GCA_014381485.1 Fidelibacterota bacterium | reverse complement strand
CCCGTCCTTTAGGGCGGGGGTCACCACATAACAAAAGAATAGGGCTTTAGCCCAATTATTCATGAAATCCATATTTCATTTTCCATATCCTGAATTTTATGTTAACTTTAATTCGATAATCACCATGAGCGGCTAGGCGAAGGGGATAGTCCCAAGCTAATGCCGCTTTTTTCTTTCCAATAAATGCAAAATTGTTTTGTTTTAGTATTTTCATCACATAAAAGAGATTAACGACACATAATTCTTTACATAGAGCGGAATCTTTTCCCGCCATTCATTAGTTAACGCTCTAAAGTCATCACGCACAGGACTGGTAGCAAGTTTGGCGTATTCACCCGAATCAATTACATTCCGTACAAAGGTATCTGTGATATATGCTTTCAGGAAATTCCTTATTGGCAAGATGAACTCCATTGTTGGTTTATAGATGGAAATGAATTTATTGCATTCTTCCTCCAATAAGTCATCCTTGGATTTGAATTTGGGAATCAGGTTGAATATTTTCTCAAGTATTTCCCTTAAGGTCAGTTTTCGATCTACTTGTGTGGATTTCTGCAATTTCTCAAGATTGTAATATTCCTCGGGCTTATCAAAGATGTGTTCCCGCACGTAGTCCTCTGCTACCTTGAAATTGCCATCAAGAACCAATTCCTCAACGACACTATGCTGTTTTACAGTTTCTTCAAAATGACCGAACAGCATCCTGTCTATTTTCATCCCCTCTAAGCCGATTTCACGCATCTGCATTGTTCTTAACGGGTCGGGGATATGACTTTTGAAGATATCTATATCAATAGGAGGAGGGCCATTATATGTTTTAGCTGTAGTCTTAACAGGCACCTTAAGAACCTCATCATAGTTATATTTTTCTTCGAAGTATTCAAAATTAGCAAAGTAATCAAATATTTTGAACTTTTCTTTATCCACATTCAGTTTATCAATATCACCGCTGTACGTTTTTTCTTTGTAGCTGAATGTGAATGTTCGAGTACCTCGTCCTTTAATCTGAACAAAGTCTGTTGGTGAGAATATTGGTCTCAATAAACATAGATTCTGTATGTCTTGACAATCGTAGCCTGTAGTCATCATCCCCACCGTAACACAAACACGTGTTTTGCTAGATTTATAAGTATCCAGCCACTTGGTCTGTCCATTGAGATTATTATTAGCAAAATTGATTGTAAACTGCTGTGCCATAGGAATAACTGACGTGACTTGAACTGCAAAGTCCGAATTATACTTTCCTGAATAAACTTCGTGGGCAAACTCATTCAGGAGTTGGGTGATTTTAGATGCGTGTTTCTGGCTGACACAAAAGATGATAGACTTACCAATTTCCCCGCTTATGGGGTCTGGCAGAGCATTTTCCATAAACGTCTTACAGAACTCCATATTGGTCTTCTTGGAGAAGAATTTTCTTTCAAAATCCCGATGGGTATAAAACATTTCCTTTTCTTCACCTTTATCGTCCATCGTCATGACAGAATAGCCTTGGTCAGATAATAGTTGGGTTGTGATTTCAGTCCGTGCATCCGCTACCACAGGATTGATGAGCCAACCATCTTTAACTCCATCTATTAACGAATAGCGATAAGTTGGTTCCCCCGATTCACAACCAAAAGTCTTGTAGGAGTCTAAAAGTAGACGCCGTTCAATTTCACGTGGGTCACGCTCGTGAATGTTCTCAATATTCTTCAGGTAGTCCTTTGGGGTAGCAGTTAATCCAAGCTTGTAGCCAGTGAAGTATTCAAATACCGCTCTAGCATTACCGCCTATAGAACGGTGTGCTTCATCAGAGATGATTAAATCAAAGTCCGTTGGTGAAAACAACTGTGCAAATTTATCATTCAGTGATTGAACCGTAGAAACCACAATGTCAGCATTATTCCATTTGTTGCGTGCCCGTTTGTAAACAGCAGTCTGATAATCATTTTTCAGATAACGTGTGAAGGCTTTCTCAGCCTGGTCTTCAAGTTCAATTCTATCTACAAGGAACAAGACACGCTTGGTATTGCTGGTTCTTAAGAACAATTTGATGACGGCTGCTGCGATGAGTGTTTTCCCTGTCCCAGTAGCCATTTCAAACAGAAAGCGATTGTTTCCTTCGCTTACAGCTTTTTGAATGGATTTAACAGCATTTAACTGATAATCACGTAAGAACATTAGTCCATTCTCTTTGATGAAGTCTTTTCGCTGCTCTTCATCCAACCAGCGTGGGTCAGTAGCATAATCTGGTTTTTGTGTTTTTGCTATATAATCTACTTCGATCAGTTCATTCACCAATGCATTAGGATTCGGTTTGAAAGTGGAGTGGCTTTTGAGTGATTCCTGTGTAGGGAATTGGGTAATGATAGTGGGATTTCCGCTTTCTCTATCCCAGAAATAATGGAGATTCCCATTGGATAAAATGATATAGCGGACATCAATAGATTTCGCATATTCACGGGCTTGTTCTTTACCATCCAACGGGTTTTTGTCTTCCCTTTTAGCTTCCAGAACAAGCAATGGGAATCCATTGTCATCTAATAAAAGAAAATCAATGTAACCCTTATGAGTGTTTTCAAAATCATCACCGAAGGCATCAATATCCTGATTGGTTATAGATACTCCTTGTTCCAGCTGAATATTGGCTCTACGGTTCTCATTATCGAAGAACCGCCAGCTTGCTTCTTCGAGGAGTTTATTTATTTTGATTCGGGCTTTAGCTTCTGTATCTCTCATTATAATTAATATCAATATAAATCATTATTAAAAATATACACAATTACTAAACAAGTTGGTATATCCAAAATTTTTTATAGAATGTGCATGCGTTATAAATAACGACACCTACCCTCCTCATTTTCGGGTTGAGAGGAAGATTTTCGTTGCAAATCATAGTGAATTATAAAAGTGTGTCCACCATGTTTGCGTACACTTTTTGGGTATATTTGACTAACAAGTGATTAATATAGGGTAGGAGATATTTAAAAGACCAGTTTGTGTGAATACAGAAACCAATCGTAGTGAAACAGGGCTTTTCGTCAGAGGAAAATGGTATATCTATTCGCGCGACCGACCCCGCCTTGGCGGGGCGACTTTCCCGCCTTTGGCGGGACGTTCTAACCATTAGATATTGGCATGTTTCCTTGGATTAGTTTGATGATTCTTGATCGATTCCATTTCTTGATCTGTTTTTCTCTTTTCATTGCCAGTCCACGATTGGGGAATGATTCGGTGTAGACCAGTTTCCAGGGACCTCTGTTCTTTGTGTATGGTACTCTCCCCTGGTTATGTCTCAGCAGTCTTTTTTGTAGGTTATCAGTATGACCTTTATAGAAAGTACCTTCTCGATTTTGCAGGATATAGAAATGATAGGTGCCCATAAAGTGTGCGGGACCGACCCCGCCTTGGCGGGGCGACTTTCCCGCCTGTGGCGGGACG
>JACNLN010000050.1 GCA_014381485.1 Fidelibacterota bacterium | reverse complement strand
AATATGGTTCTTCACAATATCCCGTACCTGAATGATACCTGTCAGGCTCCCGACTAAGAGAAATGAATTTGTATTCAGAAATAGTCCGAGATACAAGCATTAACCCTGTGAAACAAATCGGAGATTTAGCTTCGCTATTTCACAGGGTTAACACGGTGTCAACACCCAAATACCACCCCCTCTTTTCATTCTCCCCCATCAAGGGGGAGAAGGACTTGCCGGGAAGTCACATCTCAAATTCTTATTGCAGACCCTACGGGCAAAACTGTTTGAAACCATACTACCAAGAACTCCTCTCCCCTGGTGGGAGAGGAAAAAAGGTGAGGGGGGATCTTTTCTCTTCCCTGCCCACCCTTCGGGAGCGGGTCAGCAGTTTCATAGTAATAAAAGCTACGAGAGTTTTTATAAGATTGAATCTGACTCACATTGGACAACCCTGGTATAAAAATGGAATCTATGTACGCATTATTGTGATGAGCCTTAAATATAAGCTCCGGGATTTGAGGGGTTTTTCACCAGGACTTTAAGAATTCGCAACCCATTAGCGATTAACGAAATTGGAGAATAATATGAAAAAAATTACAGTGACATTTATATTATTATTCATGATAATTCCACTTACGGCTCAAAATCAATATGAAAGTGACTTCTGGTTATCGCTGGACATGAAAGAAAAAGTGATATTTTTACAAGGTGTTTATAAAGGTCTCACAAAAGGATTGGTAGTTATGGAAAACGAAGTAAAAAGACAGGAAGCCAATGATCCTTTCTGGAGATCGCCATTCGTTCTGGAAAATTCTGCAGCTACGCTAAACGAATACTTTTCAGAAAAAATCGGATACGATTACGAACAAATTGCTGTATTGCTGGATCTATTTTACTCAAATTCGGACAATACCCATATTGACCTCATGTATGCTCTAAGGGTTATTATGCTCCACCAGGATGGAGAACAACACCGAGCTAATGAACTGTTACTGATAAAACAAAAAGAGGTTCTTGAGGGCCGTTAATTTGTCAACATTTCGTCAATTCCACAAAAGGGCACCGATGGTGTCCTTTTTACTTTTACTCATTAGTGGGATAATCTTCCAGCATTACCTGTCAATTAAAACCACTCCAATATTATTGATAGCACTAGTTCTCATTCCCATTATCTGGCTGGTTCGATCAAAGCGTCTGCTCATTCTACTCTTAATGTTGACTTTTTTTACCGGCATGATCCGGTACAGTCTTATTCAGAAGAGGTTTGAGCACATTTCTAATATTTTAAACTCTTTCGATAAAAAAGAGGTTCAACTGGTTGGTAAAATAAAAACCCGCAGTAAAACAAAAAAGGGTGTGAAATACCTGATCGAGAACCAAACAATTGCTACCGATTCATTTCGTTGGGAGGGAGATGTAAAATTCCATCTGTATTCCGATAAAGATGAATTCATTCCAATGGGTACGGTGGTGAAGGGGGTTGGTGAATTCAAGCAGTTAAGGGGACCACGAAATCCTGGGGAGTTCGATTTCCAGTCGTTTTATCAACGAAAGAATATCTGGGGAATTATTTTTCAGGATAAAAAGACTAAAATTATTATTGTTGACTCAACCCAATATTCCTTTTCCGAATGGGTAGAAAACGTAAGGCAGTCGGTAAAAACCATGTTTGAAAGATCTATTGGTGGTGAAGCTGGCAGTCTTATGACTGCTCTTATTGTAGGATTGAGGGAAGAAATTCCCAAAGAAATTAAACAGGACTTTGTGGATACAGGGGTAATTCACGTCCTGGCGGTTTCTGGATTGCATGTGGGATATGTTCTCGTCATCTTTCTTCCGATTGTAAAACTGTTTCGGATCCCCTACGGCTGGGATAAGATTGCAGTTGTGTTGGCGCTAATTGCTTTCGCAATATTTACGGGTGGGAAAGCCAGTGTTTTAAGAGCTGTAATTATGGCTTCGTTGTACGTAATTGCACCACTGTTTAACCGGAAAGCAAATCTATGGAATATCATTGCTGTTACGGCAATTGGATTGCTTGTGTACAACCCAGCGTATCTTTTCGATCTTGGGTTTCTTCTTTCGTTTACAGCAGTAGCGTCCATTGTGTTTTTCTACAAGCAGTTTGAGAAAGTATTGCCGGAACGAACCAAGATATCGAACATAAAAAATCCAGTATTGAAATATATGTTTGCTCTTTTTCTTGTTTCGCTGTCTGCTCAAATTGGTACTTTACCATTCACCTGGATGTTTTTTAACAGAATTCCGATTATTTCACTGATGGCAAATGTCATTATTGTCCCTCTAATTGGATTGCTTGTGGCATTAGGATTTGCGATAGTTCTGCTTGGAAGCTGGCTCCCGTTTCTGGCTAATACGTTTGGAAGTGTAGTGTGGCTTTTATCTCAGATTATCTTCTGGTTAACTCATTCCTTTGCCAGTTTGCCAGTAGCATTTATTGATATAAAAACTCCATCAGTGATAAACATTCTTCAGTACATAACCATAATTGCATTCCTGTTTACACTCATTCGCCCAGTGACAAAACGAAAATCACTTTTACTATTAGTATTTTGGTTGAATTTGATTGTCTGGCCATGGATACTTCACAGACCAGCACTTGATATCATTTTTCTTGATGTCGGACAGGGAGATGGTGCTATCATCAGAATCCCAACCTCCTTCTGGGGAAAATCAAAAATAATGATCATTGATGCAGGGGAAAAAAAGTTTGGAGTCGATAAAGGGGAAAAAGTGGTTTTACCCACCCTAAAACATCTCGGGGTAAAAAAAGTCAATCTTATTGTGATGACTCATCCACACAGTGATCATATTGGCGGGGTTGAAGCTTTGCTTGAAAATACTCAGGTTGAAAAAATCTGGGATACCCGTACAACCTACCGATCAAAGCTATATCAACGAATTTTAACCAGAATCGAACAGGACTCCATTCCCTATTTACAGATGACATCAGGTAAATGGGTTGATGATTATTCACCTCTTCAGGTCTTTGTTATTCATCCAGACTCCACATTCGCAAAGGTTGAAGATAATGTAAACAATATGAGTGTTGTAACGAAATTGGTTTATGGCGATATATCCCTCCTGTTTGTAGGTGATCTGGAAAAGGAAGGGGATTGGGAAATGCTATCCTTTGGAGACTTGAATCGTTCAAATGTACTGAAGGTTGGACATCACGGCTCCATTACCAGCACCACACAGCAATTCCTTAATTTAGTTCAACCAGAATATGCCGTTGTCTCCGTTGGTGAAGGAAATAAATTCAATCACCCATCTGAGCTGGTTCTGAAAAGATTAAGATTATCCGGTGCCACTGTGTGTCGTACCGATCTAGAAGGTGCTATCTGGCTAAAAACTGATGGAAATAAAATCTGGCGACATTACTGGTGATAAAATCTTTCGATAGACCAGTTTTTTATAC
>JACNLN010000213.1 GCA_014381485.1 Fidelibacterota bacterium | reverse complement strand
AGGCGGGATCTTGGGACTTGCTAAGGAGGGGATTTAGGGGAGGTTTATACACTTCCTATTAAAATTTAGTTTAAAATAGACTTTAGCCTTTTAAAACGTATTCCCCCACCTCCGCATTCATATACTCAGCAACAACGGGACACTTGATTTTAAATAGAAAATAAACATTCCTTTTAGATTCACTCAACGTCTCGTAATTACCCTGACCTTTTGAGATAATTACATCTGATTTTTCAAAGAGATTAATGATTTTCGGCGGCATCTGTGACAGAATCGTTCCCGGCGCATCATTTCCACTATCAATTACTTCAATCACTTCGGTAAGACCAACAAACCGGGCATCTTCCATAGTGGCATCATTGAGAATTGGAGATCCCCTGACGACAGACACAATCTCAGCTCTGGATACTTTTTTAAGCATCTCAATGAGTAACCGATCAAACACGATTTCACCCGCATTATCAAGGAAATACAAAATTGAATCGGCACTAGTCACATCTTTTTTAAAACGAGGGTAATGATAGAACCTGAATGGGGCGCTAAGAACAGCTTGTATTTCCCCTTCAACATCAAATTCACTTTCCCCAAGTCCTAAATCAATGACATTGCCAGCAACCGATAATCTCATAGCTGTCTCCAGGGGGTCTTCAGCATTCTCAACCATTTTCTGCATCTCCGGGAACAGGGATAGGGCATTTTCATTGGTTTGACGTTTGATATCAAAATAGGGATCTGGATTCCCGGAAATATCCCGAATCAACCGGTGAGCTCGCTGACTCAATTCCACAGGGGAAATTTCCTCAGACAAATGGATGAGAAGCTCCATCACACGATGTAAAATCTGTCGTTGTTTAAGCTCGTCATCGGTTGCCATCCTGGCTGCCAGCAGCGTCTGTTTCACAGCACAGGATATGCACTCTAATTGTGTTTTCACTTTCCCCTTTTTACTTTCCTCACAACAATCACACTCTCTGCAATCATCCATATCTCAAGAGCAAATACCGCCAAACCAATAACAAGAAGTAACCAGTTGGTATCGCCATAAAAATTTCTCAGGTTGACGAGCATCGCCCAGCCGGTCATGCATACCATAAATATCATCGGGAACACGGTATACCTGACTTTAACTTTCCTTTTTGCAAGATAAATCGTTATCACCAGCAAAGCCAACCCTGCCAGCAGCTGATTTACGGTACCAAACAACGGCCAGAGGGTAAGAGCTCCCTCCCCGCTGCCATTAGAAAACGCAAGAATAAATGCCGTAATCACAGCCACCAGCGTGGCATTGCGTTTGGTAGTAAACAGTTTGAGATTCCATGCGGTTGCCAGCTCAGAAACAACATATCTCTGAATACGGGTGGCAGAGTCCAGACTGGTTGCTGCAAAAGAAACTAAGAACACCCCCATAATAGCAATTGTAATTTTTGGTGGAATTCCAATAGCTTCTATCATATTAGCAGAACCCGTCACAAAAGCAGCCAATTTTGCCCCAAGACCGCTTGCAGCTGTCCAATTGGAATAATGATGATTGAATGCAGATACTCCTGTTAACAGCTCTCCTTCTGTTTTCAATCCCAAACCGATCCCGGCTGCAACAGCAATAATTACAAGAGTGGAAAGGGCTCCCTCCATGAGCATGCCGCCATAACCGATAAACCTCGTACTCTTTTCAGAATCGCACTGCTTGGAAGACGTCCCCGATGAAACCAGACTGTGAAAACCGGAGATAGCTCCGCAGGCAATGACAACAAAAATAAATGGTAATATTGGCGGGGCTCCTTCGGGGGCAATATCCAGAGCGGGAGCCACAACCTGAGGATGAGATACCAGGACACCCAGGCTCAAAAGTACCATAGCCACGATTAACTGATGGGAGTTGATGTAATCCCTTGGCTGCAGTAGCGTTTGAACGGGGAGTGTTGAGGCGATAAAGGCATATATGAGTAAAATGACTATCCAGACTGCCAGGGAATTGAGCCCCAGAATGGCTGGTATTTCCAGAGGAACAAAAGCTCCAATCACCACCGTCACATACATTATCAACACAGCTACAATGCCAAGAGTGACATGACTTTTCCCACGTTTATAAACCAGGTATCCCAGAAAAATAGCGATGGGTATTTCCAACCAGACCGGTATCACCGCCACTGGATACATTGAGAACAAAATGGCAATAATCAGAGCAAACACGGCAATGACAATCAGCAGTTCGAAAAAGATAATCAACAGGAAAAGTGTTCTCACTCGTGAATTAATGATTCCAGATGCAAGGTCTCCTATGGAGCGTCCTTTCCCGCGTATTGACACAATCATGGAGCCAAAGTCGTGGACGGCACCCATAAAAATCGACCCGAAAAATACCCAGAGTACCGCAGGCACCCAGCCCCAGATGATAGCTATGGCAGGACCGACGATGGGACCAAGCCCCGCTATGGAGGTAAAGTGATGCCCGAAAAGAACGTGTTTATTGGTAGGGACAAAATCTATGTTATCCCGCAAGGTTTCGCTGGGACAGGTAGCTTCAGGATCAACTTTGAAGATTTTCTGTGCAAGAAATTTTCCGTAAGTATGATATGCAACGATATATCCTGCGAATACAATGCAGGCAATCAATAATGAGCTCATTGGTTATTATTCTCTATATGTATGGAGTAAAATTTTAATAACAATCTCTATTTAAAATTATAAAATATTCTGCTACCTTCAAACAGGATGAAACAAGACTGTTTCAAAGAACTATTCATCCGTCCTCGAATCACGCGAAAATAAACTATTGTATTCACTGACCTTGAAAAACTTGATAAAAATGCAGCAGATCGATCGCATCAAATAACCGGGACTTCCCCCTCGAAAATAACCTTTAGTTCCTTATAACGCACGATATTAATGAAGATATCTGCTGGTCACCCCGATCAAATCGGGGGACTCCCGTGGAGCTGGCGGACTAGTGGCGAAGGTGTTTTACTGTGAAAAAATGGGGGTCTTGATTATTTTCCTTTATACGTATTGTCTCTTTTCAATTAACTTATTGTTGTTATGACTCATAATCGTTAGAAAGCTATTGATTTTTCTATCAAGGATTAAATTAATACAAGATAAAAATGGATGGTATTTACAAAATTTTCAAAGAAGAAAAGATTAAGAATCGTAAATTATACAGGCGATAAATAATTCAATAAGGGAAATATTATGACACATCAATTAGAAATTGCGTTTAAGAAAGCATCCAAATTACCTGAACGTGAGCAAAACACCATTGCCCGTTGGCTAATAGAAGAAATCAATTCCGATGCAAAATGGGATAAATTGTTTGCAAATTCTGAAGACCAATTGGAAACATTAGCAAAAAATGCTCTTAAAAATTTTGACAATGATAAAACAGATAAATTGGATATCAATAAACTGTGAAATCCCGCACAACGGATAAATTTTGGAAGGC
>JACNLN010000230.1 GCA_014381485.1 Fidelibacterota bacterium | reverse complement strand
ATGTGTCCCCTTTCATAATGGTGATAAAATTACTCTGACTTATTTTGAATTTCAACCAATGATTTCTACCAACTTATTTTCAATTAACAACCATTTAAATAACCAAACCCACCCGAAAGTGAGGTATTACGCATACAATTCACCTGCTCCTACTTTTTGTTTCGAGTTAGTGTAGATAACTACGACCATATGTTATAACATAAATTTACTTATAATTATATGGTATTTCGAAATTAAAGATGACTGAGATTCAATAAAGATATTTTGTCTGCGGAATTGACCAATAAAAATGGGGACTGAAATACAGCCCCCATTATTGATTAGAGGTTATGAGAAGCGATTATACTATTTGGGAATAATGGTGAACCAGTCGCTTTCATCTCGTGGTCTATAATCAGCGTCAAAATCTGATACCCGGATTTTATAATCATCTTGAACCGTTAACCCAAGTTGAGGTGTCCAATCATAAGTACCAGTATTGTAAAGTGTATCAACAGTAGTCCAATTCCATCCGTTATTGGAGTACTCTATCAAGACTGAGTCGATTTCAGCATAATCCCAAGTGATTTCTATTTCAACGCTATCCTGTTCAATATCTTCGTAAGTTGGTGCTGTTATTCTAATACCGCTTATGGTAAACAGGTCACTCTTCCAGGTATAACCACCATCAGCATTGGTG
Source organism: Fidelibacterota bacterium (assembly GCA_014381485.1). Classification (GTDB taxonomy): domain Bacteria; phylum Fidelibacterota; class Marinisomatia; order Marinisomatales; family CAZVFT01; genus JACNLN01. The sequence goes on along the minus strand of JACNLN010000230.1, from coordinate 2,763 downwards.
ATACCAATAACAGCCTGGACATCAGACATAAGTGTATCCGGGATACTCCAATTATAGTATGTGCTGTATGTCCCCTCAGTTAGGGTATCAATCCAAGAAGTACCGCCATCAATCGATAACCAGACATCGACATAGTTTATACCAGGGCCATAAATACTCCAATCTATAAAAGCGCTTGGTGCTTCCCAAGTAGTATCCGCTGTTGGAGATTCAAAACTAATAATTGGAGTAAGGTATAATGTATCCGGATCAGAAGTATTGCCAGAATTATCACTAACAGTTGTAATCAGCATATCCCCGGCACCACATTTACCATCTGGAACAGTCACAGTTGCCTGTCCATCACGTAGATCTGGATCCCATACCCACACAATTGTGGATGATAGAAGAACATAGTCTGGATCTCCGCCATATTCAACAAAAGTAAATGTTGGATTATTGGTAGATGAACAGTATTCAATTTGATAATCGAGGTCCACAACAAACTCAGCATTTTCTCCGGTAGTATTATCTGCACTCCCATCCTGAGAAATAGAAATCGTAGGAGCAGTTTCATCCTTCACAACTACCGCATCAGAAAAAGTCCCTTCACCAGCATCATTATAGGCAAAAATCTCGAATGTTAACTCAGTACCATTAGTAAATGGTGTTTGTATGTCATCATCATCGTAATAGTCAAACTGCGGATATGAGTTTAAATAAACTGTGCCTGATTGTTCATTCACATAATCCTGAGCGCTGAATGAGGCAACTTGAACTAAGTCGGTATTATCACCATTGTCTTTCGCATAGATTCTATAGCCATCAGCGTTATCAATAGTATTCCACTTAAAAGTGATTGATGTCGTATTCCAATCTGCCGTCCAATCATCTCCCATATCAACAGCAAAACCGGAAACTTGAGCAGGAACTGTAACATCACTTGCAGTTTCGAAATTGATCTGCCCTAAATCATAGTCACCTTCAATTGTCGAATACACTTTGTAATACAAAGCATAGTCCCGTCCAGGTTCCAGGTTATATAAGGGATCTATTATTAATGTAGTTGAATCTGTTGATAAAGATGTTAAAACTAGAGCATTATCCTCATCATACAGATTAACATACCCATTGTAGTTATTCAAATCCACTTCCATTGTAAAAGTTATAACAATATTCGAATCAATTGGGAATTCATCGAAAACACCGTCTATTCGCTCAAGATTTGTCCAGACGAATTCTATGCCTTCCTGTGTTTCAAAATCGAGGGTCTCTGAGAAACTATTATTATCCTGGGAGACACCACTCAATGATAAGTAATAGGTTTCATTTGCTTGAAGTGCAACATAGGGGTCGATAGTCAGTGTAATATCATTGCTCCAAGTTGCTTCAAATTCGACATTTCCATAGGTATAGCTCCAAAGTTCAATGTCGAATGAATTTGTGTTCATGAGTTTTGAGAAAGTAATTACAATATCATTTGTCAAAAGAAAATCGTCATTCTCAAAGTTGTTTTGCACAATGAATGGCGTCGCTGGAGCAATAGCGAGAATAATGTTTCCTGCATTTGCAGTCCCATTAGGAATTAATGTGGTAGATGTAGTCTGCACGCTGTAATCGTAAGTCCCGTCATTATATGGCATTGTCCGTAAATTAACTGAAGGGGTTGCAGGAAGACTATCAAAGGTGAAGACACCAACACTATCTGTCACAGCATTATACTCATCAGGAGAAATGTCGTAACTATTAAAATCAGCAATTACTGTAACTGCGTTCGCCAAGTTCGTGTTTTCGTCATCCTGTTTTACCCATACCACACCGGTTAAGCCAGCATTAAGCCGGTATAAATCCATATCCATTTTTTCGCTGTGGTAAAAATTTTCATCGGTTGGCAAATTATAAATTCCAATCTCCTGAAGGGTGGGAATAATCACAGTAACTCTTGCTACTGCATAATCACTCTTCCCAGAGAAGGTTATTTCATAATAACCTGGCGATAAGTCTGAAATAGCGTAATATCCGAGGCTATTCGTTTTTGTTTCTTCTATTTTACCCTCTTTACACCAAGATACTACGATATCCCCTAATCTTTCGTTTGTATTTGCATCCGCAACCACACCGTTAATTGAACCAATCACTCTTCCATCTGTCTCACTGTTATCAACGTATTTTGTAATCTCATCACCACAACTCAACAGAAATAGTACACAAAACAGTGATAAGGCTATAAGTGATTTATTTTTCATTGTTATTCCCTTTCTTTTTTTTGTTAATTGAATCCAAGTAAATTAATTATTATTTTTCAGGAGCAAGTAGTTATGAGTCTACTATTCAATGAACCTAACTATATTAATTAAAAGTTTAAAACACAAACATTAACAAACTCATTAACAGCAATCATTATTTTTAACATTTTTTCATTTTTTTGCGTTTTTTCTTTTCTTACTGTACAATTTCCCCTCACCAAGGAATATGGACTTTTTCCTGGCTTTAGTTGTAACGATATTAATCATCTTGTTTCTCGCACTTACCTCCGAGAAAATGTGTTGATCAACAGAGAATTTATAGTTCTTTTCATAGGAAACCCTCATACGTAATTAATATAAAGGAATTTATTCTAAGGGACAATACGTCCAATGACGTATAATTGGGTTGACGAATGACGTATTTTTAAGGTGATGAATGACGTATGTGCTGTATTAAATGTCCAATGGCATAATAAAAAACATCAAAAAGAAAGCAGGTTCATTTAGGTTATCGAATACAGGATATAGAATATTTCAT
>JACNLN010000229.1 GCA_014381485.1 Fidelibacterota bacterium | reverse complement strand
TGGGAGCGTTGATCATCCTAACAGAAGGCTCTGCCATTGCGCCGTTTATTTATACTCTATTTTAATTTTTTTCTGCAGATTCAGTATTGAGAATCTGGTAATAGAACTCTGTAGCTCGGCTGTAATCAGGAAAATTAGAGATAATGTATTCCAGCTCCTGTTTTGCTAATTCTACTTGCCCAGTCATATAATAAGCTCCACTCAAATTGTAACGCGCCTGGGCATCATTCGGTGATAGTGCCACAGCTTGTTCAAGGTAGGGCATGCCATTTTCTGCCTGCTGTTTTTGAACAAATATGCTTCCCGCCATTTTATTGCAATAAGCATCCCCTCCAAGTTCCACAGCTTTAATAAGATTTCCCAGTGCCTTTTCCAACATACCAATATCAATTTGCAGTTCAGCCAGTACTTTATAACTCTTCCAGACGTTTGGAAAAGCTTTAACAAGAGCCTCGTACTCTTTCAAGGCATTGTTCCAATTTTCTTCAGACTTGTAGTGTTCCGCCATCCAAATATGAGCTTCCCAATATGATTTTCTGTTTTTTAGAAGATCTACAGCTATGGAATCTTCAGGTGTTTTTGGTTGAAGGTCTGAAACTGTGACAAATCGTTTATGAGTCTTGAAAGGCCAACCAGAAGTCAGAATCTGGATTCGGTATTCAGCTATGGAAATATCCAAAGGAGTAAGGTAGATACGGTCTCTATAAAATTCGTCTGGCTCAATATGTCCCTCCCCTATGCCTAGCATATCCTTCTTTATAATTGTGTTTGCAAATGATTTTGCAATGAGAAAGTTGCCTTCAACCATGGGATGCAGGTGTTCTAACATAAGAGTATTTCCGATCAATCCATTGGTTGATTCTGACTCTAATAAACCTACTATATCAGAAACAGATACTCCCGGTTCTTCTTCATAGGATTTAATCAAAATATTCATTTCGTGTGGTGCTCGGAATCTGAGCCCGTCATAATCCCTTGCCTGCCTGTAGTAGATTTTTGCCTGCTCAAAATCACCAAGGAATTCACTGCACCGTCCTGCAAAAAAGTAGATGAGAGAGTGGAAAGGATTTTTGTCTATAAGCTCTTGAAGGTGGGTAAGCGCTACATCAAAATTCCCATTTCTCATAAAATATTTTATTTTATTGACCTTTTTATCAAACTTCCCCTTATCTACGGAAGGATCAGGAATTGAAACAAATGGGCGTTGATCTCTGAGGTTGGATACTAAAGTCCCAATCAGTAGTGGGACATTATTTTCCTGACACCACTGAATGATATCCTGGATATTTTCCTCAAAATCCCTTATGGTTCGCTGATAGAGGTGAGATCTGTAAGGAATCTCCTGCTCTTTAGCAAGTTTTGACATTAAAGTTTCCGTTCCTTTATTTTTGCTGGTAGTATGGGATGGCTGGATTGTGTTGATAATTCTTTGGATTAACTGATACAGTCTCAACTGTTTAACTTTAATGTAAGTAAGGATAGCTGTTCTCCCCCCAAAGGATTGGAAAAAACTCCCTTGACTGGAACCAGGTCCTAGAGCACCGTAAAATTCATTATGTCCAGCATAGATAAGGAGTAGATCCGGGTCATAATCCAAGCACTCCTTTGCAAATTCGCGGACAGTATAACTGTTTATGGCTGTCATCCCAAGATTAATTACCTCAAATTCACAATCCGGATAGCCTGCTACAAGACGCTCCTTCATCATAGCGGGGAATCCACCATTAAAAAAGTAAGGATAACCCGCTGTTGTGGATCCACCTAATACAAAGATTCGTTTGGTATTTGGTCTTTTTCCTTTCCAGAAGGAATCTACCGTCCCAAATCCTGTCATATCTTTTTTGGAGAAGTATCTAAGACTAACGTCTGTATTAGCAATCAGGAGATCTTGATTTTCGTGATAAGGAATAAACAGTCTCAGGTCATAGCCAAAATTGAAGAGCCGAAGAATTCCTTCAAGTACTAAAATAAAAAGTATAGGAAGAACAATAAGAATCAGTTTGAAGATCCATAATTTTATAGGAGAGAATATTGATTTTGGTAACTGCTCTTTTGCCATTCTATAATAATAAGTTCTTCAGTTAAAACAAAGTATCTAAAATCTCATAGTAATATTTGACAGTGTATTGTTGGGTCAGGCTATCAGTGAGTTGGTTTAGTAGTGAACTTTTTAGGTGTATGATTCCTGTAGAATCAGGACGTTGCCCAGTATACCAGGAAAGATACTTTGAGGCATAATATAAATCCTCAGCATCACGAGATCGAATTTTTACTTCAGGATCATCAAATAATCCAGAGTCAATTGCTTCCTGAATTAGTATATGATCCCGAAGGATCCGGTAAAACCCAGTCACAAGATTCTCGTATAGAATGTTAGCAGGAAGTTGATCCAAATGATCGATAAAATCTTCTACACTAAACTGTCCTTTATCAAAAGTTGCCAATGTCTCGTATTTCAAATCACCGAATGATAATCGGATTTGTTTCTGATTTTCCCAGGAGTATGGAGGCGGGTATTGAAGATTCTGATCTGGATGATTCATATGTAAGATATTATGAACCCGATTGGCAACAAAATAAAACAGTTCGTCGTTTATATGGATGTTTTTTGAGCTCATCATTTCGTTAACATACTTGTCAGCAGATATTTGTTGCTGTTTTCGAATAATCTGTCGTTTTAACCATCGTTTTTGTTGTTGGTATTCATCTTCAGTTAAGATGACCTGAGATCGTTCATTCAACTTTTGAATGATATGCCAACCATAGGAAGAACGCACAGACAGTGAAGTGGAACCGACAGGTAAGGAGTAGGCTGCTTTTTCAAAGGCAGGGTCCATTTGATTATATTTGATATAACCAATATCGCCTCCTCGTTCAGCAAGAACTGGATTATTAAAAGCGCTTCGAGCAACTTCCTCAAATGTCTCTGGATATTGACGCAGATAAGAATAAATTGAGTCAATCGTGGATTTATCTTCACTGAAAATATGACGTAAATGTACCTCGGTATTTGACCACTTAAAGTTTAACCGGATAAGAGAATCATTGGGTTCAGTCATATTTGTGGTAATCTTTGTTCTATAGAGAATATCAAGGAGAGCTTTTTCCCTTGCTTTTTTTACCAGGTTAAGGGATAAAGAATCCAAATGGAGATTTTGCTCTCGTGCTGCCTGTGCGAGCAGTTTTCTTTGTATTAATTTGTTGAGGTGTTTTCTACGTGTCTCAGGGGAATCCTGCTGATTTGTGTAGAGCATTAAATCTGTGTAGGTATGTAGAAATTCGTAGGTTGAGACAATAGTATTCCCTACCCTTGCAACAGCATTCTCAGGTATCTTTCTCTCACAACCGAGAGTAAAAAAAATTACAATTAATAGAAAGAGTGGACTCCAGAAACCACGAATTACGCTAATTCTCGCTAATGCAATAAGTCTATCTTCAACAATATATGAAGTTAATAATCTCATAC
>JACNLN010000227.1 GCA_014381485.1 Fidelibacterota bacterium | reverse complement strand
GAGTACGATCAGTCAAAAGCCTGACAGGCAAAAATGTGTTATAACTCAAATAAAAAATTGTTTCTTTTATTTATTTAAACATATAATTTGCGATTAAGAATGCTCACAGTAATTACCCCACATTACTCATAAAGGTGAAATGACATCCACCGGATTAATTATTGTCTGTTTATCAGCTTTCATTACAGTTTTTATTTTGTTGACACTTCTTGCTGTTGTAATGCGCATTATCCTTCTTCTTTTCCCAATTAAGAAACCATCAACAGATGCCGCTGTCCTTGCGGCAGTTACCACGACAATTTCAACCCTTTATCCGGGAACGACCATCCAAAAAATCGAGGAGATAAAATGATTTTTTCAAAAAAACCCAAGGAAATAAGAGTAATGTTCACACCCTTTCGGGATGGATTGCAGAGTAGTTTTGGGGGGAAGGTGAGGCTGAAAGATATTCTCCCTGCCATGCAATTGGCAGCAGAGAGTGGGATTCGCCATATGGAATTTGGGGGTGGAGCGCGGTATCAGGCTCCCTTCTTTTATCTTGGGGAAGATCCCTTTGAATGTATGAAATCCATGCGAGAGACGGTGGGTCCTGATGTAGACCTTCAGATTCTTACCCGCTCGGTTTCTGGTGTTACGTTAACAACACAATCACCAGAAGCTCTTCAGATGCAGGCAAAATTGATGAAAGAGTATGGTACTACATGGGATCGAAATTTTGACTACCAGAATGACACGGATAACCTTATAAGAACAGGGAGACCCATAGTGAATGCTGGAATGCACCATCAGGTCTGCATTGCATTGATGGGACTTCCTTTTAAATCTGAGAAGGTTCATACAGCAGAATTTTACACGAATATTGGAAAGCGACTGCTTGAAAGTGACGTTCAGATTGATAGTTTATGTCTCAAGGATGCTAGCGGAACCTGTGACCCCAAAACCATTTACGACACGGTTGTAAGTTTAAAAAAGATAATGCCTCCTGACATGCCACTCTGGTTACATACTCACGATACAGCCAGTATGGCAGTGGCATGTTATATGGCTGGAATTGAGGGTGGAGTGGACGGAATAGATCTTTCTGTGAGACCTTTAGCCAGTGGAACCGTACAGCCGGATGTCCGGTCAATGGCACATGCTCTGAAAGGAACAGGATATTCTCTGGATATTGACGAGACTAAAATGCCGAAAATTGAAGATCTTCTGAATGAAGGTCTATCGGAATACAACTTTAATCCCACGACAACCACACCGGATGCCCGAGTAGTGGGGTTTCCTATGCCGGGTGGTGCCATTGGACCTAATGTGCATATGATGGTAAAAGCCGGTGTACTGCACAGGTATGGCGAGGTACTGGCAGAATTCCCCGTTGTTGTGGAATCAGGGGGAGCGTGGACAAGTGTCACTCCCGGCAGTCAACAGTACTGGCTGCAGGCGTTTAATAATGTTCTTTATGGCAGATGGGAAAAAATCGATGCTGGTTTTGGAAGATCAGTATTGGGTTACTTTGGTAAAACCCCACTTCCATCAGATCCAGAAGTTGTAAAAATTGCATCAGAGCAACTGGATCTTCCCGTATTTAATGGTGACCCGCTGGAAGTTGCTCCCAAGAATATTGAACCGGCGAAACAAGCACTGGAAGAAAGAAATCTTCCCATTAACGATAAAAATATTTTTCTGGTTCTTGGTGCGATGGTTCCCGGTAAGAAAATCGAAGCCAATGAAGGAATCAGACTTCTCACCGGAAAAGGTAAGATTGATATTCCGTTAAAACCGAAAGAGGAATCCAAACCAGCAGCTCCTCCAAAAGTTGAAACTCCTGCTGTTGCTCCAACTACAACTGGACCGGTTACGTCAAAATGCACGGTGGTTGAAAATGAGGTTACCAGGACATTTATGGTTACTATTGAACCCACCACTCCGGTTTTGACTACTGAAAAGCCTGCCGAGGAAACAACATCTGCCACACCGTCACCAGCCGGGAAGAACGTATCAGTTTACTCCTCTTTTGCAGGCTCGGTTGATGTTGTAGATATTCTCGTTAAAGAAGGCGATAACGTTTCAAAAGGTCAGGTTATTGCTGCTGTGGAAGCAATGAAAGCGAAGCACGACATCAAATCTCCTTGTGATGGGACAGTGTCGTCTATCAACGTGGAAATCGGTGATGAAGTGGATTCTTCCAAACCGCTATTAACCATTTCGGAGAAGGCTTGAGCTGTGAGAACTGTTTCTGAACTTCTGCACCAGTCCGGGTTTGCCAATCTTACGTGGGGCAACTGGGTGATGTTTGCTATTGCCGGCATCTTGATCTATCTTGCGATAAGTAAGAAATACGAACCGCTGTTGCTGATACCCATTGGCTTTGGAATCATTCTGGCGAATCTTCCTCTGGCTGAAATGGGATCATACGGCACTGGGATTATCGCTCTGATTTATGATCAGGGGATTAAAACGGAACTTTTACCACCGATCATTTTTCTTGGTGTTGGAGTGTTGACTGATTTCCGACCTCTTTTAGGAAGACCATTAACGTTTCTTCTTGGAGCCGCTGCACAGCTGGGGATTTTTGTGGCGGCTGTCACTGCTGCATATCTGTTTGATTTCAGTTTCAAGGAAGCCGCATGCATAGGGATTATCGGTGGAGCGGATGGTCCCACATCCATCTTCCTCACCAGTCAACTTGCTCCCCACCTGCTTGGTCCCGTGGCGGTGGCTGCCTACAGTTACATGTCCCTTGTGCCCATCATTCAACCCCCTATCATAAGGTTACTTACAACGCAAAAAGAGAGAAGTATTGATATGCCGCAGGCAATCTCAGTCTCACAGACAGCCGTTATCATTTTTCCTATCGTAACAGGTATTTTAGCATCACTGGCCATACCTTCATGCTCTCCTCTCATCGGGATGTTGATGTTTGGGAACCTGATCCGGGAGTCCGGGGTAACTGAACGATTAAAGAAGACAGCTGGGGGATCACTTATTGATATTGTCACCATCTTTCTGGGTCTGGCGGTTGGAGCAACCATGAGTAGCGGAAACTTCCTGAAATTTGATACTGTTATGATCCTAATTCTTGGAGCGGCGGCATTTGCGTTTAGTACAGCTGGAGGATTGATTTTTGCAAAAATTCTCAATCTGTTCCTGCCATTGGGGAAAAAGATTAATCCCTGTATTGGTGCTGCCGGTGTGTCTGCGGTGCCCATGGCTGCACGGGTTGTACAAAAGTTCGTTTCGGATCACACAGATGGAAAGGTGAATCCGCTAATGCCAGCCATGGGGCCCAATGTAGCTGGCGTGATTGGCTCAGCTGTTGCTGCCGGTGTGTTTCTGACGTTGTTACGGTAATGGTCTGATATTTGCTTATTTATTGATCAATGAGTGGACTCCGAAAACCGCTAATCAGTCTGGAGCCTGACAGGTTAACGCGAATATTCGCTAATGTTCTATTCACATTAATCCCCTCATTGGGGATTAGATGTGATATAGATCTCTTATCTGTGTTTATTCAATCCTGAAACATGGTTGTTTATTTTTTA
>JACNLN010000063.1:7766-18457 GCA_014381485.1 Fidelibacterota bacterium | reverse complement strand
CTCAAGGGGGAGAAGTGCTAGCGCGTACATTCTTCTATAATTGGTTGCCCCAGAAAGATTCCTCTCCTTTGACGTCTGTCCGGTAACCGATGGACCTGTCCAGCTCCTAACGGAGGATGAGGATTTGCCCTGTGGAATAGATACTGAATTGTTCACATAAATCGAAAATATTAGAAATGAAATGGGTTGTGTGATTTGATAAACATTGATTCCTATTCCACAAGGTAAACCCTTCCGAGCCAGTCGGTGAACAGGCATACTTATCATCGGTCTTAAGTCCGATTTAGTTCTTGATTACCTAATTCCCTATTCCCCAATTCCCTGATGATGACGGTATTGATCTCATCACGAACCCACATTGCAGGATTTTTTTAAAAGGCTAAAGCCTAAATTCCGTTGTAAACTCTGAAGGGATGATATAGAAAATATTGTAGATTTTCTGATAACTCCGCAACCGTGCACAGAACCTCCTGCGGAATGCGGATAAGACGATTATTTAATAAACCCACTGTCACCCCGTCAAATGCCGGGCAGGCGATCCGTACCAGGATCAGTGACGGTTTGTATTCCTGATTCCCTAATTCCCTATTCACCTATACCTTATACCCTTATACCCCAATACCCTAATTTCCCAATACCCTAATTCCCGATTCCCTATGGTTTCTACTGCCTTATAAATTAATTGTTGTGGGATAATTTGGTTCGTTCTGGTACATACTGTCAATGAGCTCAACGATATGCAGGACATTCATAGATAAGTTTTGCCGTCGTATTCCCCAATCGAGCTGTATTTGACATCCTGGATTGGCAGTAATAATCAAATCAGCTCCTGACTGTTTAATAAAATTCACTTTTCTATCAAGGATTTCTATTGACATTTCTGTCTGTGTAACGGTGTAGATACCTGCATTCCCACAGCAGTGATCACTCTCCATCAGGGGAAGTAAAGTAATGCCAGGTAGATTGTCTATCAACTTTTTGGGCTCTTTCGTTATTCCCTGGGCGTGGATGAGGTGACACGGTTCATCATAGACCACTTTTTGATTCAGGGGAGATTCAGGAATGCGGAAATCAATTTCAGATAAAAATTCTGTCACATCTCTCACCTTTTTGATAAACCTTTCAACCTCAGGGTCATTGGGAAAAATGTGGTGATAATCTTTTAATTGTGCGCTGCAGCCGGCAGCATTTACGATAATTGCATCGAATGTATTGTCATTGAAAGCTGAGATATTTTTTAGGGCGAGTTGTTTGGTCATTTCCAGATCACCGGAATGGCTGTGAATGGCACCACAGCAGGTTTGCTCTTTTGGGATAACAACATCGAAGCCATTCCAGTTAAGGATCCGGATAGTGGATGCATGAACATTGGGGAAAATATGATCCATAACACACCCTGTAAAGAGGGAAACACGTCCCTGTTTTTCGCCAGTTGCTGGGAAAATTTGGGTTTTGTTTTTCCCAAATCGTTTTAGGGGGATTTGAGGCAGTGTATTTTGAAGAGCTCTGATTTTTTTTGGGAAAAGATATTTTATTAGAGTGTTGATTGTGAGCCATTGAATTCCAGCCCGCTGATAAAGCCAGATAATTCCTGCAAGGACGGAAAGGGTTCGATGAGAAAGAATAACCCTCCGAAGAATTGTGTTTGAAATCCATTTATTTATTCTGGTTTGTTTTCTGTGAGGTGAAACGAGGTCACGTGTTTTTTCAATCAATTGTCCGAATCTGACTCCAGATGGACAGGCAGATTCACAAGCACGGCAGATGAGACAGAGATCGGTGTGTTTTATGAGGGAATCTGTCAAACCAATCCTTCCACCGAGAGCAGCGTTCATAAAATACAGCCGCCCTCGTGGACTGTCCATTTCCATTCCGTTCGCCACGTATGTAGGGCAGGTGGGAAGACACAATCCGCAATGGATACATTCCTGGAGGAGTTTCCTTTCGTCATTGGAGAATAGGTCAATGGGAAAAGAGTACGAGCCAGTTTGAGACATCAGATTCCTCCCACGAATGTACCGGGAGCAAATATTCCCTCTGGGTCCAGTGCCATTTTTATCTTTTTCATCCAGGGAAGAGAAGAAGGAAGGATTGGCCATCGTTCGAATGTTGACTCTCGAGGTAACAATTCAAATTCTAAATAGCCACCAAGCGTTCGGATGGTACCAATAACGTTTTTGATAAATTCAGAAGCATCATCATCTTCAGGACAGTGAATGTAAACGATACCTGAATCCGGGAAAATTTTCAGGGAATAACCTTGGGTTAAATGAGGGAATATTGAATTAAAGAATGACTTTAGATACTTTTTAATAACTGTAATTTTAGCGTTGTTTCCATCTTTAGGATATGTTTGATTAACTACTTTCCAGAAACGATTAGACTCGGCTGAAGAAAGAGTTGTACAATTTAGTGCTGGACTGGTTTTTATTATAGAAAATAGGCGATCTATTTGGGGAGTTATCGCTTTTTCACCACCTGCCAAACTGATAAAATATGTCCAGTTTGTTCCACCCGATGGGTTCCATACTCCGTTGGTGATGCAGGTGCTTTCTATATCTAAAGGAATTTTTCTGAGATCAGCAGTTAGTTTAACTGCTTTGTCAGGATTTTTAAAATCTGCTGCAAGTGTCACTCTCTTTTCAGGGATTGGGAATAATTTGAAGGTAATATCTTTGAGGATTCCCAACGTTCCAAGTGAACCAATGTACAGTTTGTTCAAATCGTACCCACTTACATTTTTTACAGTCTTAGCTCCTGATTTTACCGCTAAACCTTTACTGTTTATCAGAGTTGTTTCAAGTACGCAATCTCGAGCTGTTCCATAGCGATATCTTCTCGGTCCAAATGAATTAGTGGCAATAATACCACCAATGGTGGAAGAGTTAGTGTGTGGAGGATCCAGTGAGATCATTTGTCCATTTTTAGATAGCTGTTCTTGAACGGAAGAAAATGTCATTCCGGCTGGTACTGTAGCTACCAGATCAGCAGGAGAGTGGTCAAGATCAGATGGAATTCTTTTCAGCGAAACAGATACATCCAGGAATTTTTTACCGTAGGAAAAGAGATGAGTACCACCACCGAGTGGGAATAATGTTATCTGATTCTTCCTTGCCAGTTTAACCAGTTCGCAGACCTGTCCGATTGTTGAGGGGTACACGGTCAGTTGGGTGGGGAGTGCCTCCTCAGATAGACTTATTTCCTTTGTGGAAAATATGGATTTCAGTTTATTTCCAATTGTTTCAGGCGATTTCAAAGCCAACCTTTCAATTTCTTTGTCTTCTTGAGATTAATCTTGTTGCGTTTTGATTGAGTGGGGAAAATCTTATCGGGATTGAGCAGGTAATCCGGATTAAATACGTCACGAATTTTTTTCATCTGTTCCTGATCCTCCTCTGAAAACATCATTCCTAAGTATTCACTTTTTTCAGTACCAACTCCGTGTTCACCGGTAATAGATCCACCTAATTCAATGCACTTTTTGATAATTTCTTCAGACACTTTTATGGCGTTCTCAACTTCATTTTTGTCGTCAGGATTGTAAAGAATAAGTGGATGGATGTTCCCATCACCGGCGTGACAGATATTTCCTATTCGAAGACCGTATTTATTTCCAATACGGATAGTATCAGCAAGAATTTCAGGTAGTTTGGAGCGCGGAACCACTCCATCATTTGTGTAGTAGGCGGGGGTGATTTTTCCCAGAGCGCCAACAGTCTCTTTCCGACCGCGCCACAGATCTTCACGCTCCTTGTCAGTTCTTGCTATCTGAGCAATCATCGCTCTATTCGACAGGCAAATCTGCTGGATGCGTTTCATTTCTTTATCTAAGGATGTCGCAACGCCGTCAATTTCAATAAGAAGAACCGCCGTTGCATCGGTGGGATATCCCACATTCAAATGTTGTTCAACTGCTGAAATAGCTAATTGATCGATGAGCTCCATCGCAGCAGGAATGATTCCCTCTGCGATGATATTGGAAACACTAATGCTGGCGTCTTCTACGGAGTTGAAAACGACGAGTAGCGTTTTGATAGATTCCGGGTTGCGAGTAAGTTTAACTGTGACCTCAGTTATGATTCCGAGTGTTCCTTCAGAACCGGTAAAAAGTCCTGTTAAATCATATCCCGGGGAGTCCTCGCAGCGTCCGCCTATTTCTACGATTTCCCCTGTTGGTGAGACTGTTTTCATCCCAAGGACATGATTGGTGGTAACACCGTATTTTAACGTATGAGGTCCACCAGCATTTTCAGCGACGTTCCCACCAATAGTGCAAGCTTTTTCGCTGGAGGGATCGGGAGCAAAGTGATAGTTCCTGGAGGAGACGGCTTCTGTCAGGTGGAGGTTTATTACACCTGGTTGTACTACAGCGATTTCATCTTCATAATCAATCTCCAATATCTGGTTCATCCGGGAAAGTTGAATAATAACTCCGCCTTTTGCCGGCGTAGCACCCCCGCTTAATCCCGTTCCAGAAGCCCTTGCTAAAAAAGGAGTTTTATGTTCACTGCAAAGTTTTGTTATAGCGGATACTTCCTCTGTCGATTCTGGAAGGACAACCCCTTCCGGAATATTTTTGTGTAGAGTTAAGGCATCACATTCAAAAACGATGAGTTCATCAGGGTTACTAATTACTCGATCTTTTCCGAGTAATTGTTGCAGTTGCTCGATAAGCGAGAAAGTTTTTTTCATTTATTTTCTAGTGACGAATACTAAATGAGAGTTACAAAAATTGTCTGGTGAAAATAACAACTTTGGGCAGGTTAGACAAATTGAAAATAATCATAATGGTAACGAATTAATTACATGGATGAAAAGTGAATTCATCAGATCAAATTCAATTGAAAAAATAGTTTAATCCTCTTTCATTCTTTTTGGTAATGATTTTTAGAGTGTTTAAATTTTCGCTGGTAAATACATATATAAATTACCAGTTCAAGTACGAGTATTTATCCGATATAATACAAGCACTATCTAAATATTCGTTTATAACTCAATAACAATAATCCAGATTAACATATGAAAGGAGTGAATAATGAGTATCGACACTAGATTCTATCCGAACGACGATACTGTTAACAGAGCGTATATCAAATCACTTGATCAATATCATAAAATGTATGATAAATCAGTGAAAGATCCGGAAGGTTTCTGGAGTGATGTAGCTGAGCGGATTACCTGGTTTAAGAAATGGGATAAGGTAATGGAGTACGATTTTGTGAACGCTAACATTAAGTTTTTCGAAGGTGGTAAACTAAATGTCAGCTACAACTGTCTGGATCGCCATGTGGAAGCTGGGTATGGAGATCAGACTGCACTAAACTGGGAAGGAAATGATCCGAAAGAATCCTGCACTTTCACTTACAGTGAATTACTGACAGCGGTTCAGAAATTTGCCAACGTTTTGAAAAAAAACGGAATCCAGAAGGGAGATCGGGTTTGCATTTATTTACAGATGATTCCTGAATTGGCTATCGCAATGTTAGCCTGTTCCCGAATTGGTGCCGTTCATTCCATTGTTTTTGGGGCATTCAGTTCTGATTCTCTTCGAGATCGTATCAATGATTCGTCATGTAAAGCGCTGATCACTCAAGATACAGGAGTTCGTGGGATGAAGTTGAATATTCCCATGAAAGTCAATGCAGATAAAGCAGTGGAAGAGACTCCTTCCATTGAGAACATTTTTGTTGTCAAGCGCACCGGGCAGGCGGTGAATATGGAAGAGGGTCGCGATCTCTGGTGGCATGAAGAGATGGAATCGGTAGAAGCAGTTTGTGAACCAGAACAGATGGATGCTGAAGATCCTCTGTTTATTCTGTATACCTCAGGTTCTACTGGCAAACCCAAAGGAGTGCTACATACTACAGGAGGTTATCTCGTGTATACCTCTTACAGCCATGAATTGATCTTTGATTATCACGAAGGAGATATCTATTGGTGCACAGCGGATATTGGCTGGATAACAGGACATTCATACATCGTGTATGGTCCCTTGGCTAATCGAGCTGTTACCCTAATGTTTGAAGGTGTACCAAATTATCCCGATTTTGGGCGTTTCTGGGACATTGTGGACAAATATAAAATCAACATATTCTACACAGCCCCAACCGCTCTTAGAGCTCTTATGAAGGAGGGTAATAGTTGGGTCGACAGTCACGACCTATCCAGTTTACGATTGTTGGGGACAGTAGGCGAACCCATCAAGGAACCGGAATGGCTCTGGTATTACAACGTGATTGGAAAAGGAAGATGTCCCATTATGGACACCTGGTGGCAGACAGAGACAGGGGGTATTTTAATAACGCCATTACCCGGTATCACCTCTTTGAAACCTGGATCAGCGACCTTCCCGTTCTTTGGTATTGAACCTGTTATCCTGAGTGAGGATGGTAAGGAAATTGAAGGGAATAATGTATCAGGTCTTCTGGCAATTAAATCAGCATGGCCGGGTATAATGAGAACCCTCTACGGAGATCACGAACGATTCCAGAGAACTTATTTTGGATTGTACCAAGGATACTATTTTACTGGAGATGGCGCACGCCGAGATGAGGATAGCTATTACTGGATCACCGGTCGTGTGGATGATGTATTGAATGTATCTGGTCACCGTATTGGAACTGCCGAAGTTGAAGGTGGAATTGGTAAAGCGAAAGGTGTTGCTGAGGCTGCTGTGGTTGGTTATCCCCACGAAATTAAAGGACAGGGTATTTATGCTTATGTCACTTTAATGAGCGGAGTTGAGCCCAATGATGAGATTCACCAGGATATTCTTAAAACGGTTACACGGGAAATCGGTCCTCATGCAAAACCGGATAAGATCCAGTTTACCCCGGCTTTGCCGAAAACACGATCTGGTAAAATCATGCGACGGATTTTACGAAAGATTGCTGAAAACGATATTGACAATTTAGGTGATATCTCAACTCTTGCAGATCCAACAGTCGTTGATGCGCTGGTGACTGACAGGCAGTAATCTTCACTGATTAATTCGTCCGACTGAAAGAGGTCTCTTAATGTGGAGACCTTTTTCTTTTTTACTGTGTACTTCCTATTATAGAGATGTAAATAGTGTCCACAACATTTAGAAGTGGACTTCATTTATTAATACTTTTCTTAAGTTTATGATATGTATAACTCAAGTTTCGCACATCATAAACCTATGAGATTTAGTCGTTTACGCTCCTAGAATCAAGGGAGAAACGCCGTGAACGGCGTATCAGCATTTGTGTCCATTCATATCCCTAGCCCTGAAGGACTAGGCTATGGACAAACATGAGCACTTTTCTGTAACCCAATCAATGACGGCTATGTACAGAGAATCTTCCGTAGCCCAGTCGTTTACGGCTGGGGGAAAAAACAAATCCAAAATGGGGAGGGCGTTTACGCCCTTATAAACTTGAGTGTATAATAAATTACACAAGGTAATTCTTGGAGCTTTGCTTTTCATCGATTTTATTATAATTTTTCAGACCATTTTTAATTGAGGAGGTGACATCATGGCACATTTGAAAAAAGTTCAGATATCAAAACGATCCTGGGAAGAAATTCAACCGGATCTCCTTGGATTGGGCATATTTGAAGATAGTAAACTTTCCAATTTTCAGAAAGAGGTGGATAAGAAATGTGGTGGTTGCATTTCTGACCGAATTTCCACCAACGACTTTGTTGGAAAGAAGGGAAAGACGGTTGTTCTTTACACAACAGGTCCTGCAAGACGGATCCTTCTTGTTGGGATGGGGAAGCGGGAAAAGTTTGATCTTGAAATTCTTAGACAAACAGCCGGTACCGCTGTGAATATAGCTCAAAAAAACAAACTTGATTCTCTTGTTATGGAGATTCCCGGGAAAGAGGTCATTGGCGAAATTCGGTTAGCATCTCAGGAGTTTGTGGAAGGATTAATCCTCGGATCTTACAAATTTCTCGATTACAAAAGTGATACCAAGGATGAAACCGTCTTAAAATCGGTTACTATAATAAATGGTGCCAGCAGAAGTGGGGTGGGACGTGGATGTGCTATCGCTGACGCTGTTTGTTTTACCCGGAATTTGGGATTCCATCCAAGCAATGTGATTACTCCCTCGCGTTTGGCAACAGAGGCTCGGAAAATTGCCAGAGAATCGGGAATGAAATGTACTGTTTGGGGAAGAGATCAATTTACCAAAAAGGGGATGGGGGCATTCGCCAGCGTGGCAAAGGGAACGAGTGAACCCCCAAAATTTATCTTGATGGAATATCAGGGTGGTAAAAAAGGTAAAGCCCCATTTGCCTTTGTAGGAAAAGGCATCACCTTTGATTCTGGAGGTATTTCTATCAAGCCTTCAAAATCGATGGACGAAATGAAGTTTGATATGTCCGGAGCAGGTACAGTAATGGGAATTATGAAGGCAATCGGTCAGTTAAAACCCAACCTGAATATTGTCGCTGCCATAGCTGCTACTGAGAATATGCCGGGAGGACGCGCAACCAAACCGGGTGATATCGTGAAAGCATACAATGGTAAGTCAATCGAAATCCTGAATACAGATGCTGAAGGACGGTTGGTTCTGGCAGACGCTTTGGCGTATATGTCGAAGAATTATAAGCCAAGATACATTGTTGATTTTGCTACTTTAACAGGTGCCGTCGTCATTTCCCTTGGACATCGAGCCAGTGGGATTATGGGAACGGATGAGAAATTGATAGACGCTCTGAAGAAAGCAGGTGAGATCACAGGTGAACGTGTTTGGGAACTTCCACTCTGGGATGACTACTGTGAGGATGTGAAGAGTAAAATTGCGGATGTGAAAAATATTGGAGCAGAACGGCAAGCAGGAACTATTGCCGGTGGCGCCTTTCTAAAAGAGTTTGTTGATGATATTCCATGGGCACACGTGGATATTGCTGGTACTGCCTGGTGGAATAAAGACCTGCCGTACATCCCGGCAGGACCATCTGGAGTTGGAGTCAGACTTTCACTGGAACTTTTGAATATTCTTAAGTAAGCATTAAATTTATTGCTCTTTTTGAGTAAGAAAAACCAAAGAGTCACAGAGATAATAATAAATATCAAAGTATTGATTATTAGTATTTTTATGGATGTGAATTAGCGGTGTAGCTTTCCGACCCCGACACTGGGTGTGTGGGGTGCGGGACAGGCAGAGGTTAGTCCGGCAGTCGCAGGATCATAAGCCGTGTGTCGCTTGTCCAGCTACTGACGGAATGGTTCTTTAAGATAATATGGCGGTGTAGCTCAGCGGTAAGAGCAGCGGCTTCATAAGCCGTGTGTCGGCGGTTCAAATCCGCCCACCGCTACAATATGTTTTACACCTATGTTGTATTTTCTCCTACCTATGATAAAATATACATAGGCCATACAAATAGTCTACAACATCGTGTTATTCAACATAATGAAAGCAGTTCTCACGGTTGGACCAGAAGGTACAAACCATGGCAATTAATTTACCACGAAACGTTTAAGACTAAATCGGATGCCATCAAACGTGAGAGAGAGTTGAAAAGTCACCAAGGTAGAAAGTACATCCGGGAAGTTCTCATCCCAAAATATAAATCCTAGCTCAGTGGTTAGTCCGGCAGCTGCCGGATCATAAGCCGTGTATTGCCTGTCCGACTACTAGTGGAGCGGTTCAAACCTGTCCGGCTTTGACGGATCCGCCCACCGCTACAATATGTTTTACACCTATGTTGTATTTTCTCCTACCTATGATAAAATATACATAGGCCATACAAATAGTCTACAACATCGTGTTATTCAACATAATGAAAGCAGTTCTCACGGTTGGACCAGAAG
The DNA here is from genome assembly GCA_014381485.1 of Fidelibacterota bacterium. GTDB lineage: Bacteria > Fidelibacterota > Marinisomatia > Marinisomatales > CAZVFT01 > JACNLN01. Next base: position 8,667 of record JACNLN010000063.1, on the reverse strand, counting down.
GTACAAACCATGGCAATTAATTTACCACGAAACGTTTAAGACTAAATCGGATGCCATCAAACGTGAGAGAGAGTTGAAAAGTCACCAAGGTAGAAAGTACATCCGTGAAATTCTCATCCCCCAATATAAATCCAAGCTCAGAGGTTAGTTAACAGATTTAACATCTGAATTAGAGATAATATTCCAATCACCGTTATTATTTGCATTTTTTGTACAATAACCTTAACCTTGTTTTGTTCAAAATGTTAGACGCCATCATACTTGCAGGAACTCCCAGGAAGGTAAAGCACCTTATCAGGGGTAAACACAAATTTTTTACTGAGGTTAATAATAATTACCTCGGTAATCTGGTTGTGGATGCCTTAACAAAAAGCAGCGTAATCAAATCCATATATATCATTGGGAATAAATCAGAATTAGAGAAAATAGTATCAGGGGAGAAAGTACGAAAGATCATCCAGGAAAAAGGAAGCTTTTTCGCGAACGCAATCGGAGCTTTTCATCACCTTGATGATTCTGATCACCCAGACAAGCAAGTGTTATATGTAAGTTGTGATATTCCTTTTTTAACTCCGACAGCTATTGATGAGTGTGTCAGAAATGCTCCTCAGGCAGATTTTATCATGCCCTATTGCTTAAAAGAAGATTTTAAAACACTCTTTCCAAAATTCGAATGGCCGTTTCTGATCTGCAGGGAAGGAGAAATTAAACTGGGTAACATTGCTCTGGCCAAGCCAAATAAAGTTAAGAACAAGAAACTGTTTGATAGATTTTTTGACCTGAGAAAAGTCTCTTTATCGAAGGATAGAATAGAAGAATTGGTAAATATCCCCCCTATTGTATTCGAAGCACTCAGGCTAAGTGGCAAGGAGGGGGTTGAAATAGTGTCAAGGGAATTTTA
>JACNLN010000063.1:0-7452 GCA_014381485.1 Fidelibacterota bacterium | reverse complement strand
ATGACATTTTCTGTGTGGGACCAGTGGGATTAATTAAATAACAACTTCACATTAACTCTCTTCTATCCAAGTGGAGATGAACGACGATTAACAGGTCAAAGAGTTTCAAATTGAGGTTCATTTTCTATTCTTGGAGTGCTGATATAGTAATTACACGAGGTAATAACCAAATAAAACCATGATGAAAATAGTCATATTTATTACATCACTAATCTTGATAGTTGGATGTTCAAAACCTGTTAATATTGAGACACTTGCATCTGAGGAGAAAGTTTATAGTGGTAAGGTCTTTAGTTATTGGGATAACGGAAATAACAGGCTAAAGGGTTCATACAAAAACGGGGAAAAAGATGGGAGATGGACTTACTGGTATGAAAATGAACAAAAGGAGAAGAAAGGAACTTACAGGGATGGTGTAGAAGAGGGGAAGTGGATATATTGGCGTGAAAGTGGGAAACCGCTAATGAAAGGAAAGTACAAAAATGAGAAAAAAAATGGCATATGGGTTTATTGGTATAAAAATGGACGAAAGAAGAAAAAAGGAACTTACAGGGATGATGCAGAAGAAGGAAAATGGACATATTGGTATGAAAATGGAAAACCATCAAAGAAAGGAAAATATAAAAATGAGAAAAAAGAAGGGAAGTGGACTTACTGGTATGAAAATGGACAGATAAATTTGGAAGGAACTTTCAATAATAATGTTAAAGTTGGTAAATGGGGGGAATGGTATAAAAACGGAAATATTAAAATTGAAGGGACTTATTCCGACAAAGATGGTAAAAAAATCGGGATTTGGACCTATTGGTATGAAAGTGGACTGGAGAAACAAAAAGGGTTTTACATAAATGATAAAAAATATGGTAAGTGGACATATTGGGATAGAAATGGTAAAAAGGAATGGGAAAGAATGTACAGGAATGATGAATTGATTAATAAAATGGAATATTGATAATATACAAGTGTCGAATTAAAATAATATCAAAGATGTACTATTTATTTCTTTTACCACATCGGTCAATAACTTATATCGTATGAGAGATATCATTAATCCCCGTCAGAGTAATACTATTATTCTCTTTGATATGATTTGCAGGTAACAGCAAGTTTATTGTCCTGAACTAACCCTATTGAAATTTGAGTTGAAAGAGTTAGATTTTCAGAGGAATCAGCAATGAGAACATCAACAGAAAAAAGGGAAATCATCAACACCTTCCGGGACTATGTCTCAAGCGGCAAGGCGGCATTTTTCAAAAAGTATGGAATGGATTTTGTGATGAGAAGGAGGGAAGGTTCCTACCTTTATGATTTTGAAGGAGAGAAAAGACTTTTTAATCTTCATTGCAATGGTGGGGTATTCAACCTGGGTCATCGTAGTCAGGAACTTGTAGATCTTTTGAAAAAAACAGTCGATGAGCTGGATATCGGGAACCATCATTTAATGAGCTTGGAACGGGCAGAGATGGCAAAGACGCTATCGGATCTCATGCCTGACGATTTGAATTATACCGTTTTTGGAGTGAGTGGAGGAGAGGCGGTAGATCTCGCTATCAAGGTTGCCAGAGGATATACTAAGAGAACAAAGATAATTTCGGCAAAAGGAGGTTATCATGGACATACTGGATTGGCTCTGGCTGCAGGAGATGAACAATATCGAAGACCATTTGGCCCACCATCACCGGGATTTTCTCAGGTTCCCTTTGGGGATATAGAAGCGCTTCGGTTGGAAGCCGGGGATGATACTGCAGCAGTTCTCCTTGAAACGATTCCCGCCACGCTTGGTGTTGTTGTACCATCAACAGAATATATCCAGTCTGTCCGTTCTCTCTGCAACGAACGTGAAATCTTGTTGATCCTTGACGAGGTTCAAACAGGTCTTGGACGGACAGGTAAACTCTGGGCTTTTGAACATTTTGACATTATCCCTGATATTGTGGTGCTCGGGAAAGGGTTGTCTGGAGGGATCTATCCTATTACTGCCACTGTCCTCAGAACTCCCCTAGAATCGGTTTTTCACAAGGATCCTTTCATTCACATTTCCACGTTTGGCGGAGCAGAAATTGGATGCAGAATTGCCAAACGGGTGCTTGAGATTTCATCTTCCCGTGAGTTTTTAAACCACGTGAATTTGCTGGCAGAACAATTCCGGACTGGTGTTGAAAAATTGATGACCAAACATCCCAAGTTCCTGTTGGGATTTCGACAATTAGGACTGATGATGGGACTTGAACTGAAAGATGACATGTCCGGTCCACTGCTCACTAAAACAGCTTATGATAACGACCTGCTTATGATCTATGCTAATAACGACACATCAGTTTGTCAATGTCTGCCGCCTTTAGTGATGGATCTCGAGGACGTGGAGGGTGTAATGAAAAAGCTTGATGCTGCCATCTCTTCCGCTCAGCGCCTTCGACCGATCGTGGGTGTAAAGTACAAGATGGAAAATATCTGGAATAAAATGATCGGGAAGGAATCATCACGATGAACATATCGGGAGAGGTAATCCGGGAATTTGAGACTGGATTGGACCCCGGTAATCTGGGAAACTCAACCATCCCAGCTGACGTCCTGGGGTATGGGGAAATTTCCACAGTTTTCAGGATTGGTGACGATAAAGATTATGCCTATAAACGAATGCCCCTATTCTCCAGTATAGAATCAGCTGAGAAATATACCAAAGACTACCGTACCTATTGCAAACACCTGTCCCAGGCAGGATTACATTTACCAGACGATGACACTACCATCATTGCCAGTTCTGGTCGTCAGGTGGTTCTCTATATCATCCAGAAACAGCTCCCCCCTGAACGATTTGCTCACAAGTTGCTTCATTCCTTGATTGACGATGAAATAGCTCAAATGATTAAAGCCATCACAAGAACAATAAAAAAAATAAACTCTTTCAATGACACTCATCGTCTAAACTTGGAGATTGCTCTGGATGGACAGCTTTCCAACTGGGTTTTATTAGAAGATGGTTCTCTATTATACGTTGATACCAGCACACCTCTATTCCGCGTGAATGGTGAGGAACAGCTTGATCCGGAGCTATTTCTCAAAAGTGCCCCATCTTTCTTGCGGTGGATTATCCGGTGGCTGTTTTTAGAAGATGTGATGAATCGATATTATGACAAGCGTCAGGTTTATATTGATCTTGTGGCGAATCTTTACAAAGAACAGCGGTCGGATCTGGTACCCTTGGTCATCGAGATTATCAATAGAGAAGATTCGGCTGGGATGGAACCTCTCACTGAAAAAGAGGTGAAAAAATATTATAGTGAGGATAAGCTCATCTGGACACTGTTTCTGGCATTCCGGCGATTGGATCGCTGGATAAAAGCGAAGATCCTGCGAAAACGTTATGAACTTATCCTTCCAGGAAAAATCAAAAGGTGAATTATGTGTGATACTTTTGTTGTGATGCCATCAAGCACTGAAGACGGTTCTGTTATTTTTGGCAAGAACAGTGACCGTGAACCTAATGAAGCACAGATTCTGGAATACCACCATTCAAAAGAATATCCTGAAGGTGCTACCGTTACCTGTACCTATCTCGAAATCCCCCAGAAATCGAGAACAAATGCTGTGCTCCTCAGTCGCCCCTTCTGGATGTGGGGGGCGGAGATGGGTTCTAATGAAAAAGGGGTGGTGATTGGAAATGAAGCGGTCTGGACAAAAATGCCTCTGGAACGGAAGGGACGGCTGACAGGGATGGATCTGTTGCGTCTGGCGCTTGAGCGAGCGGACACGGCAGAGCGAGCACTGGAAGTTATCACGAATCTACTTACGGAATATGGTCAGGGTGGTTCCTGTGGATATGAAAATAAACGGCTGACTTACCATAACAGCTTTCTTATCTCTGACCCGGAGGAAGCTTGGGTTCTGGAGACAGCAGGTCACCTATGGGCAGCACTGAAAGTCAAGGAGAGTTATGCTATCAGCAATGGACTCACCATTGGGGAAGAATTTGATCTGAGTCACCGTGATCTTATTGATACGGCTCGTAAGAATGACTGGCTTAAGAAAGGAAATAATTTTCACTTTGCCCGGTGCTACTCCGACTGGTTTTATACCACATTCAGTAAATCAAAATTGCGCCGGTCACGCTCTATGGAGTACCTTTCTGCTGTTGAAAATAATATGACTGTTCCTAAAGCATTTGCTGTTCTGAGGGATCACGGGCATAATGATTACCATCCTGACAGCCATTTTTTGATGAATCATATTTGTGCTCATTCTGCTAATAACATTGCCCGTCACGCCGCCCAATCAACTGGTTCTCTGGTTTCCCATCTAAAAGGAGATGTTCGCACCTTCTGGGGAACAGGCACCTCAGCCCCATGTCTGTCAGTTTTTAAACCCATTTGGTTTAAGGGAAAGGTGTTGCCTGATTTAGGTCGGAAAACTTCCGGTGCTTTTTCATCATCTTCTTTATGGTGGAATCACGAACGACTTCACCGGACAACACTGGTGGATTTTTCTGTGCGATCCCGGATCATTCAACAGGAGCGGGATAGTCTGGAGCACGAATTTATAAAAGCTTCGGAGAACGCCGTAGGTGATAATTATTATGCTGTGACCAAAGAAGCCTTTTCCAGGGCTGAACAAAGTGAGGAGGATTGGTTTTACATGATGCGTGGATTTCCTGTTCGTAAGAAACCAAAATTATCCTATCGATATTACTGGAGGAGACAGAATAAGAAAGCAGGAATAAAGATTTAATTATCCACAAAGGTGGTTGTAGGTTGGACATCATTGTCATAACAGGAATCTTGATTTTTACCTTGATGGCGGTAATTATCACGTGGGTCGGTATTTCTGGCCCATTTTTAATGTCCATTTTTTCTCTCATCTGGGGATTGACGACCCATTTTTCGAATATTACGGTAACCTATGTTGTGGTATTTTTTATCATCTCGGTGACTTTTGAGGTGCTGGAAATTTTTATGGGTGGACTGGCTGCGAGGTATTACGGTGCCAGTGGGCGGTCTGCTGTTTTTGCTATATTTGGAGGAATTGTAGGAGCATTCCTTGGTACCAGTTTACTGTTGCTTATTGGAGCGTTTTTAGGACTTTTTATCGGTTCCTATTTGGGGGCATATCTCAGTGAAAAGCTTTCAGGTAAAACAAATGCTGAATCAATGAGAACAGCTTTCGGAACAATAGTGGGGAATATCGTCAGCAGGGCAATGAAATCAGTTGCTGCGGTTTTCATGGGAATCTGGATGATTAAGGTTCTGGTTATCGTTTGATAAAAAATTATTTGTAGAAATAAAAGATAAATTTCATTATGGTATTAATAAATTCCCATACTGAAATGGCTCAATTTCATAAATAAAGGATGCAATTATGAATAGATTTTTAGCTGTATCGTCGATAGCTGTTTTGGTTACTGGTACCCTCATGAGCCAAGGACAGCTCACCTATCCAGTGACGAAAAAAGAGATAATTGTAGATGATTATTTTGGCAAAAAGATTTCAGATCCCTATCGCTGGTTGGAAGATGATAATTCTGAAGAAACAAAGGCATGGGTTAACCGGCAAAATAAGGTAACCTTTTCTTACCTTGAACAAATTCCATACAGGGATAAAATTCGTAAGCGACTGGAAGAAGTTTGGGACTATCCGAAGTATTCTGTCCCTTTTAAGGAAGGCGGGAAATATTACTTTTATAAAAATGATGGTCTGCAAAACCAGTCTGTCTTTTATGTCCAGGATGACCTGGAGAGCGAGCCAGAAATTATGATTGATCCCAATATCTTCTCAGAGGATGGCACCATTGCCCTTTCTGGAATTTATTTCTCCAGGGATGCTGAATATATGGGATATGCTAAAAGCACATCTGGATCAGATTGGAAGGAATTTTTTATCAAGGAACTGGAAACGAGACAGGATCTGAGCGACCATTTAAAGTGGATAAAATTTTCCAGCATGGCCTGGGCGGGGGATGGATTTTATTATACCCGCTATCCCGAACCGGAGGAGGGTGCTGAACTTTCGTCTACCAATGAACACGCTAAAATATATTACCATCAGATCGGCAGAGATCAAAAGCAGGATGAACTCATTTTTGAAGACCCTCAAAATCCCCTCATTTCTAACTGGGTAGGTACCACCGAGGATGAGCGTTTACTGATTTTATCTCGCTCGAAAGGAACCTACGGAAACACAATTGCGGTAAAGGACCTCACAAATCCCACTTCGGAGTTTATCGATATCATTACCGATTATAACGATGAGCACTACGTAGTGGACAATCTTGATAATATGCTGCTTTTAGTAACCAACCGGAACGCCCCTAAAAAACGATTGGTTCTTGTTGATCTAAAACACCCTGCTGAGAAGAACTGGAAAACGATTATTCCTGAAAGCGAGCATGTGCTGCGGAGTGTCAGTGTTGTGGGAGGAAAGATTTTCGCCAATTATCTACAGGATGCTACTACCCGAATTTATGTATACAGTCTTGACGGTATTTTGGAGAAGGAAATTGAATTGCCAGGTATTGGTTCAGCGTATGGATTTGGTGGGAAGAAAGAGGATGAAGAAACATTTTACACATTTAGTTCGTTTGCCCACCCACCCACAATTTATAGGTACGATATTATTACTGGTAAATCAACGGTCTTTAGACAAACGGAAGTGATTTTTAATTCAAGGGATTATCTGACAAAGCAGGTTTTTTATTCGAGCAAAGACAGTACAGAAGTTCCAATGTTCATTACTCATAAAAAGGATATAATACTTGATGGGGAAAACCCAACCCTGTTGTATGGCTACGGAGGTTTCAATGCCAGCCTTACACCGCATTTTAGCACCAGTAATGTTATTTTGCTAGAGCAGGGTGGTGTGTATGCTGTAGCCAATATCCGGGGTGGAGGTGAGTATGGTCAGGACTGGCACGAAGCCGGGATGTTGTTGAACAAACAGAATGTATTCGATGATTTTATTGCCGCTGGAGAATACCTAATTGAAAAAGGATATACTTCATCAGACAAGTTAGCAATCAAAGGTGGATCAAATGGTGGAATTCTTATTGGGGCAGTGATAAACCAGCACCCAGATTTATGCAAAGTTGCCTTACCAGCTGTGGGGGTTATGGATATGCTGCGGTATCACAAATTCACGATCGGTTGGGCGTGGGCGACAGAGTTTGGCACGAGTGATGATCCAGAGTATTTTAATTATTTGTACGACTATTCACCGTTACATAACATAAAAGAAGGAATTTCTTATCCAGCTACCCTGATAACGACGGCAGATCATGATGATCGCGTAGTCCCAGCTCACTCGTTTAAGTATGCGGCGACCCTGCAAGAAAAGCATAGTGGTGATAATCCAGTGTTAATCCGGATTGAAATTAGGGCAGGACACGGTGCTGGCAAACCCACCTCAAAAATTATCGAAGAACAAGCCGATATCTGGTCGTTTATATTCTACAATATGGGTTTA
>JACNLN010000226.1 GCA_014381485.1 Fidelibacterota bacterium | reverse complement strand
GCGTACCAGCATCTATCAACGGTTGGACTACAGTCAACATATCCAGATCCTCTGGAATAAAATAAGTTGAGAAGATGTTCCAGCCAGTGGAAAGGTTTATGTACTGAACTAAAGTTTCTCCGTAATACTCAAACGCTCCCATATCCGGTGCCGATCCGTAATATTCATCTTCTGTCATATCCACCAAAGTATCACCTTCCCATACAAAGAAATCAGTGCCGGCATCTATGCAGGGGGAATCTGATAAAAGGTTATAATCTCCATTAAGACTATCTATAAAGTCGGGATAGTAAAATATGTTACCCTCTTCCCAATATACTTCACAATTGCCATTATCCTGAATTCCCATTGCTTCTCCGCCTTGAACATCAGTAAATGCTACTAATAAACTACAGGGTCCTCCTACACCAAAACTGGTTACTTGAGGAATATCATGATTACCCCAAATTATTGAGTTAATAAATCTAGGATAGGAAGAATGCCGGATGTAAACACCGCTTCCTGCTTCAGCGGTATTATTAACTAAAGTACTATTCCTAAGAATGCATCTAGGACCGTGTTCAGAATACAAACCTCCTCCATGCATCGAACTATTGTGATGAACAACAACTCCCTCAAACAATGGTGATATCTTATAAGAAGAACCAAGAGAATGAACATAAATTCCTCCTCCGTAATATTCAGTGGAATTATACTTAATCTCACAGTTTTGAACGATTGGATTAGAAAAGTGAATTTCCATCCCCCCACCAGATGTTCGACCAAAATTGTTATTTATTTGTAATCCATAGAGCATAGCATCTGACTCCCAACTGATTGTAAGTCCACCTCCATAATCTGCTTCGTTATTTTTTAAAACTACATTCTTGATCTGAGCATTTGAACTGTCATTTATTGCTATACCACCACCTGATGAGTAATTGTACAAATAACAAGCATTATTAATTACATTAGAACTTTCAACAGTTGGAGATGAATGACCATCAATTAGTATTCCTCCACCAGAATATGATGCTAAGTTATCTTGAATAGTAACATATGATATCAATGGATTAGACCAGTGTATGCATGCTATTCCACCTCCATTATCTCCAAAATTTTCCTTGATTAATACATTAACTATAGCCGGACTAGACGAATAGAGAAAAATACCACCACCACTTTCTGTCTCCCATTCATTATGAGCAAATCCGTTTTGTATAGATATGTTAGATATAACAGTTGTAGAGTCAATAATACCTCCCAAATTTTCTTCAAACCTTATCACACTAGCTACAGAATCACCGTCAATTACACAATCTTCTTCGCCGTTGCCGATAAGCTTTATACCGTTAGTGGCAGGCCAGATGATATTTTCGTAATAGGTTCCTGCTGCTACCAAAACGGTGTCGTTTTCTGTCGCTGTGTCAATCCCAAATTGGATGGTTGCAAAGGGATTCTCCTCTGAGCCGTCGCCAGTGGAATCGCATCCAGTGGTGGAAACGTACCAGATGGGACCGTCATAGGGTTCTTCCGGCTGAATGGAGACATTAGCAAAAGCATATTCATACCCTTCAGGAATGGTGATGGGAGTTTCATCGGAGATTTCCAGTACATTCCAATCCAGATGTTCAGTCGCAAAATAGTCAATGGTCCCTGGTAGGTCGCGACTTTCCGCATCATCGTAAAAGATAATGTCTCCACCACCGATTATCGTAATATCATCAACGACGATCCCAAAATATGTTGGATCGTCCCGGGAACACCAGGCGCCATCAGAACCAAAAGCGATACGTATCTGTATTGTCTCATTTGCGTAAGCCGAAAGATCAAAGGTAGCAGGTTGCCATTCCGGATGATAACCTCCCCAGCCGGGAATATTTTCTCCTTCACCGTTGTAGCCCCAGCCCCATCCGCTGGTGAAGTCGTAATCTGGAAACCCATTCAGCACCTCCCACGTCTCAAATCCATCGGTGGAGATTCTCACGTTAGCAGCATCCCAACCGTCGTAGTTGCCATAGTCTCCCGGCTCTTCAATGGCGTAGCTCAACATGAATGTGAAGAGGTTATCCGTGCTTCCCAGAGTTACATTGGGGGTTTCGTAAAACATAAGCCATCCATTATCGTAGCCTGGAATCTCTTCATCAGCGCACCACCACGATTTTCCCTCGTAGGCATGCTCATAAGAAGTGTGCCAGAAAAACCGCTCATCTTTGCAACGGATATAAATATTGTTCGGTTCTATTTCAGACAGATGATCGATTCCATCGGTTAGGTCCACCACAACATTCGTTGGAGGAAAAGGAAGGGGGAGACTGCTCCGCTGGAACCAGTCGAAGAGATGCTTTTTCCAAAGAGGATCGCTCCCTTCACCAATACCAAATTGGAAAGCTACCCGCCCTCGAATATCGTGATCCACATAATGGCGGGAGATCAATGTGGGATTATAGTCGATTTTATCCATGCTGTAAAGAGCCCACATCTGGGAGAGGGTAGGATTCTGAACCGCTTCATAGGACATCCAAAAATAACCATTATCTCCCCAGTCAGGACCCCAGGAATTGACGATCTTGAAAGCTCCAGGCCCGTCCTCTGTAGGACGATCGTCATCAAATCCACAGATAGTTACACAATGTCCACCAACATAATCCCCGTAGAAGGTGTTCACACAATAGGTGTAATTGTGGTCACCGATGTCATAAAAATGTTCATAGATGTTAATACAAAACACCACAAGATTGCTGTCCAGCAGGTGATTTTTCACACTCTCTAGATCTTCAAACATGTTGATATAGAACACATCCTCACAGCGATAGTTGATCGCATTGAAATAGGTTTCCTCATCAGGAAGGTTGGTGTAATTCTCATCAGTATATGGCATATCAAACCAGGTGGCACATCCAAGATCGAGAAGCGCTTTAAAGGCATCGCTGACATATGAACCCGCATCCTGTCCTCCATTGATATGATTGTAAATAAAGGCAGGACTGAATTGATGGTCTTCTGTGGTTACATCCCAATTGTGCTCCTGCCATTCCTGATAAGTTTTATAGTAATAGCCGGTTGCCCAGGCGACGCAAGACCCCTGTCCCCCCTGACTTCTGATGGGAGGGAGATTTTCAGAGAGATCAATGGATGACCGATATTTGGTTTTTAGGGGTATCCCGGGGGAAGGTATAATCCATGTCGGCATCTCGATTTCCGGGAGACATCCTAACCGATAAAGATTTCCATCTTCTGTGATGTAATACCCCGGTCCCCGACGCAACTCTGTACTGCCTTGATCGGCTGTTGAAATGTTAATAAAAAACAGTAGAGTCAGGATAACATATTTACATTTCACTGATTGTACTCTCGTTTGTTAATTTTTCTATTATATGGTTTAAAAATTTTTTGGTTAGATTATATTTTTAAATTAAGAGATAGTTTTGCCATTTGCAATGATATACTAATTTGGAATATAACCGATCATTTATGAGATGGGAAAACCTACTCGGGATCGCAATTTCGTCGAGATAAACTCGATTCCGTGTTATTATTTAAAAGAAAGTGATAGAATAGACCGTTTCCTGGTTCGAATATTGTGGATGAT
>JACNLN010000164.1 GCA_014381485.1 Fidelibacterota bacterium | reverse complement strand
ATCAGTGACGGCTCTCTATAATTCCTGAATAATTGTTTGTACTGTTTTTGATATCGATTCATTAAGTTCACGTGCTTTAGATTCAATTGTATTTACCTTTTTCATCATATCCTTGCAGAATTCCTCATCATCAATTCCAGGCAAATTTATGAGTACATTCAACCTTGCTCCCTTCAACCCAGCAAAGGCGGCTTCCGAGGCAACACCGGCATCACTCACTGAATTAGGATTTCCTTCAGATGCCACAATTTCTGCTATTTTCAACACATTAAAACAGAGATCCGCAACCTGAAATGGTACCTGTGTTGCTTTCTTAGTCGCTGACTCTATTGCTTCCTTTCTCGCTCTTTTTTCCACATCGGTCTTTTTCTTCATCCGAAATGCAGACATCACATTATTAAATGCCCGTGTATCCTCATCCACAAGATAGGCCAGTTTGTCTTTCAATTCCTGAGCCAGCGTCCCTACTTCCACCATTCTGGGTCTCAATTCTTCCATTCCTTTCTTACTATGAGTCAGGGAGGCAACCATACTCACCAGCGCTCCGCCAAGGCTTCCCATCAGAGCAGAAACAGAACCTCCTCCGGGAGCGGGACTATCTGAGGAGAGCTCGTCATTAAAATCATTCGCAACCAGTTGCATCAGACCGCCACCTTCCTTTACCTGATAATCAACAATCTTTTCATCAGGATTGAATTCAGCCACATCGTTCAATCCCATAGACTCCACAGCAACCCGGATCAACTCCTTTTCTGGGACTGCTGTAGTTTTTCCCTGTTGTTGAAGATAATACCTTCCAGCCATTAACATCGCTTCCAGAGGAATAAGCCCCACAATCTCACTCCCTGTCACACGAAGTCCTCGTTTCCGAGCTTCCTCACGGATAGTCTCAAATACAATATGGGGTGATGTCACATGGTAATTTGTGAGATTTATTGATACCTGAGCTTTTTGATATTCATCGATTACCCATCCTACCGCTTTCACACATTTCAATTTTCCTGGAACTTTGACCATTTTCCCATTTTCATCACGAATTATCTTCCCATTTTTGTCCCGCTTGGCTCGTCCCTTCTCGCGAATATCAAGAGCAATGTCAGTGGCTTTTCTTCTGTCCTTCGTATTTAGGTTCACATTGTAGGCAATCAGGAATTCCCTGGCACCCATTACTGTAGCACCACTTTCAGGATTAAATTTTGCTTCACCAAAATCAGGAGCCCATTCGGGAGCCTTCAGTTTTTCAGGAAGACCTTCATATTGACCTTTCCTTATAGTAGCAAGATTCTCACGTTCAGGTCGCGTTGCTGCATGTTCATAAAGATAAATAGGAATATTTAACTCCTCTGCTACTCGCTTCCCAACTTCTTTTGCAATTTCCACACAATAATCCATAGTAACGCCCTTTACCGGAACAAAAGGACATACATCTGTAGCTCCCATCCGGGCGTGAGCTCCGGAATGTTGACTCATATCGATAAGTTCTGATGCTGTTTTAATGGCTTGAAAAGCAGCTTCTTTTACACCATCAGGAGTCCCAATGAACGTTACTACAGTCCGGTTGGTTGCTTCTCCCGGATCGACATCTAAAAGCGCAACATCAGGAACTTCAGATATCGATTTTGTAATATTATCAATAACAGCTTTATCCCTTCCTTCGCTAAAATTAGGAACACATTCAACGATTCTATCCATTTTTTACCTCCACGATATTTCGTAAGTAATAAAAGAGAATCAATAAGAATCCAAATAAAATAATTAACCACCAGAGTGGTTTTCTTGGTTTTCTATTCGATCGTAAAATCCGTTTGAATTTGATATCTCTCATTATGAAAACGATCCAAAAGTAAAAAGTTTTATGAAAAAATCTACAAATGGACCGATGAACGCCCAAAGAATAGATTTCCCTGTGACTATCCCAAAGAGTATCAAACCTATTAAAACCATTGGACCTATTCGTTCGAGCTCGAGAGCAAAATGTTCATAACGATAAGGCAACAGTCCCCGCAATACTTTTGAACCATCAAGTGGTGGGATGGGGAGCATATTGAAAACTGCCAGAGCCAGATTAATCATCAGACTATAAAACAGAATTTGGGTTAAGATAGTCATCATCGGTGATTTTACCATCCCCCCGCCAGCAATTAAAGAAATCAGCACCCCGGAAATGAAAGCCAGAATCATATTCATAACCGGACCGGCAGCTGCGACTAAGAGCATATCCCGTTTGGGATCCTTGAAATATCGAGGGTCGACGGGTACTGGTTTTGCCCATCCAAAATGAACCAGGAACAGCATTAGTGTCCCGATGGGATCGAGATGGGGGATGGGATTAAAGGTCAGACGACCTGCCATTTTTGCTGTAGGATCTCCCAATCGATATGCCACATATCCGTGAGCGTATTCGTGAAAAGTAAGGGCAATCAAAATTGCCGGAACTAACAGAATGATCTGTTCTACCATCTCGGATGAAATGTCCTATGCACTTCTTTTAAATAGTGTTTGTCAAGATGTGTATAAATCTGCGTCGTACTGATATCGGCATGTCCCAGCATTTCCTGAACAGCCCTGAGGTCTGCTCCTCCTTCCAGAAGGTGCGTCGCAAAGGAATGACGCAATGTGTGAGGACTCACCTTTTTCCTTATCCCGGTCATCCTGGCATAATTCGTGATAATCTTCCAAATTCCCATTCTCGATAACTTCCCACCTCGGTTATTTAGAAAAAGCGCATCGTCACTCCTGGACTTTTTAACGAGAGTTGGACGGATATTATTCACATACTTTTCCACCCAGTTGGCTGCTTTCTGACCAAGGGGAACAATTCTCTCTTTGCTTCCTTTCCCCAAGACTCGTATCAAGCCCTGGTTCATCAAAAGATGAATCAATTTCAATTCAATCACTTCAGATACCCGCAAACCCGCCGAATACATTAACTCAATCATAGCTATATCCCGAAGTCCCAGGGGTTTGGAGTCATCAATCACTTCCATCAACTTTTCAACCTCTGGAACAGTTAGAACAGTGGGAAGTTTTTGGGGAAGTTTTGGTGCTTCCAGGAGACTGGAAGGATTAATAGATGTATATTTTTCATCTACCAAAAATATGTGATAAGAACGAATTGCAGAAAAGTTTCTTCTGATACTGGCTGGGGAAAGCCCTAAATCGGTTAACGTACCGATATAGCGACCGATTTGAGTAGGTTTAATATCATTGAGGTTGATAACATTGATCTCTTCAATAAACTTGAGATATCGATGAATATCGTGATGATAAGCATCAACCGTATTGGGAGATAAATTTCGTTCCACCCTGAGATATACTAAAAATTCTTCCAAATAAGTTTTAATTTTTAATTTTTCCACAATAACCACCTATAATCAAGTCTTAACTAATTTGTATAATTCGCCACTAAGACACCAAGGCACTAAGAGGTATTGATAATAATGCACTTCCTGTCCGGCTCCTGACGGAACCGTTGTTGTTAAATACGATATTATGATAAAAAAATCATTCATTCGTAAGAGTCCAGACCACCCCTTCACCCCTCCTTGTCAAGGAGGGGAAATAGGGGAGGTTTTCCAACTAAGAAGTTCCACCATAAAAAGTTTTG
>JACNLN010000046.1:1888-3641 GCA_014381485.1 Fidelibacterota bacterium | reverse complement strand
TGGACATGGATCAAATATTATTGAGCAGTTCAGTTCGTTTACTATCCAGGTTCTTTAGTTGTTCTTGTAACTCCACAACTTTTGAGATGGTTGATAATGAGTCCTGCCCATTTTTTTCCAACTCCCTCAACCTCAGCCGCTGTTCACTGATACTTTGTTTTATTGGATATTGTTCAAGTGTTATTAGACAATCGACTGCCACTTCTTTAGCATCCGAATGAGATGAGGATTCCAAAAGAATTCGGCTGACGAGATCCCGATCAGATTTCTTCTGATATATATCTATTATACGGGAAAAGTTAAATGAACCGTCTTTTTCATATTGTGTCAATAATGCATTGGTTAGGTTCTTTAACAGGTTGTTGGTAAAGGAATTTAAATTGATGTATTGTTTTACAAAGCTAATTATTTCAAGTTCTTCACTAGTGATTAGTTTTACTAGTTCAAATTGAGCTTTTTCAGCTGAGGATGTGAAAGGAATGACCGCTAATTCAGGTTTTTCAGCGGTTTTCCGAAGTTTTCGCTTACGATCTTGCGCGGAAAGTATTCGTAAAAGGGAATCTTCATCCACACTTAATTCTTCGGAGATTTGTTTTACTGTGTAACGTCTTAAAATTTCATCCCGGATATTGACAATCTCACTTATGATTTCTTTTGCTAATTGAGATCGATGGCTAGGTCGGGACAGATCCAATCCACAATGTTCCATATGAAAGGAGGTAAGTTCCTTCGCTTTTTTTACCGATTGGAGCAGCGGTTTGGGACCTTTTTCTTTGACCCACGAATCTGGATCGGATTCTTCCGGTACTGGAATGATTTGCGGACTGATTCCTCCTCTCAAGAGCTGGTATCCTGCTCGAATGGCGGCTTTTCTTCCGGGATCATCGCCATCGTAAGCAAGATAGACTGTATCTGTGAATTTCCTGATCTGATTTACATGCCGTTCCGTGAGTGCCGTTCCTGATATGGCTACAATATTGTATATTTCGTTCTGGTAAAGCTGAAGAAAGTCCATATACCCTTCTACGATGATAAGATATTTTTCTTTTCGGATGGCTTCCTTTGTTGTTGAGAGACCGAACAGGAGATTGCTTTTGTAATAGATCGGAGTTTCAGAGGAATTCAGATATTTGGCATCACTCTTACCAGTGAAGTCACGTCCGCCAAAAGCCACGACTTTTCCCGACATATCTGTGATGGGAAACATAATCCGACCGCGGAACCGATCGAAAATACCTTTTTCTGTCCGAGAGAAAAGACCGGATTTATTAATCACGTCATCCGGGTATTTTTTTGTTTTTATTAGAGATAGCAACCTGTCCCAGGAATCTTCGGCGTATCCAATGGAAAATTGTTTTATGGTATCCTCAGTTAGTTTTCGGTCTGCTAAATATTTCAGGACTTTTTCCCCGGTGGATGAATAGAGATTTTTCTGGAAATGATCTGCCGCAAGCTGATGAATTTCATACAAACGTGTAAAGAATTGTTTCGACTTGTCATCTTCATCGTATTTTATTTCAATGCTATATCGCTCTCCGAGCTTTTTAATTGCCTCGATAAATTCAATTTTTTCGTATTCCATAAGGAAAGTGATGACATTTCCGCCACTTCCGCATCCGAAGCAATGATAGATCTGTTTATCCGGAGCAATGCTGAAGGAGGGAGTTTTTTCAGTGTGAAAAGGACACAGTCCAAAAAAGTTCTTTCCACGGCGTTTCAGCTCTACATAATCAGAGACAACATCCAGGATATC
>JACNLN010000046.1:0-1789 GCA_014381485.1 Fidelibacterota bacterium | reverse complement strand
CCATAACTTAATTTAACCGTTAATACACGCGAATTTACGCGAATACTTTATTCTAATCCTCGTTTTCATTGTTAATCATAAATTTATCGTTTATCCATTTTTTACTCATCGTCAGGGAATTGTCGAAGCCGAATGACATCGCGATCCAATGGCGAGTTCCATCTAACTGACGGTAAAAGAACGATTTTGTTTTCAAATTTTCGAATGTTTTTGCATGCGGAAAAATGTCAATCATCCATAAAATAACAAGCGTAAGAACAAAACCCTTCAACATACCAAAGATGACTCCCAACAACCTGTTTGTCCTTCGAATTCCTCTTGTAAGCATAAGCAATTGAACCATTTTTGTCAATAGTCGAATCGCAAAAAGAAAGAGTAAAAAGATAAGGATAAAACTCAAGATGGAAAGGGTAGTTAAATCGAATGAGGATAACTCGTAAAACCAGAGAGCCAGATTGGTATGGAACTTTAATGCAGAAATTGTGGATATAACAAAACCGATTAATCTTCCAAATTCTTCTAAAAACCCCCGTGAATATCCTAAGATTCCCAGTCCAACAATTAGAAGAATGATAATCCAATCGATAGGATGATTCACCAATCTGCCTTCTCACATGTTGCTCAGGAACCCGCAGATCCCGCCAACTTTCCTGTGACGATTTGTTGTATAATCTTCCCATCAGCTTTGCCAGCTACCTGTTTCATAATAGCGGGCATGACTTTCCCCATGTCTTTCATAGACGTTGCCCCTGTTTCCTGGATGACAGATTCGATGATGGATTGCAGTTCAGACTCTGACATCTGTTCCGGAAGATAGGATTCGATAATAGACAGTTCTCTGGATTCAGCTTCAGCAAGGTCCTGGCGTCCACCTTTATTATATGCTTCGATAGATTCTTTACGTTGTTTAGCAGCTGTTTGAAGTGTTTTCAGTTCCTCTGCTTCTGTAAGATCTTCGCCTTTCGAAATATGACGCTCCTTCAGTTTTGCCAAAAGAGTCCTCAGGGTGCGTACAGTATCTCTGTCTCTGCTCTTAAGGGCATTCTGCATTGATTTCTGTATTTGATCGTGAAGTGACATTTTTCCTCTCCGAATTGATAATTATTTGGTATACAAATTTACTCCATTCCCGTCTGAAATCAAGCCGTTTTGGGATTGGTTTTATCATTGTTATAACGAATTTGATCGGAGATATCCCATGATGCTCACATCTTATATTTTTTATGAATAATTGTTTTTTATTTTAATTTAACTGACATTTTTATGGTTGCCTACGTTTTTAGCACACCCCCTCCCGCCGTGGCGGGATACCCCTCTCTAAGAGGGGACTTTTGTATTTTTTCACCGTCAAAGATCATTAGTGTAATGGGTATGTCCTCCATTTATTGTCGTCGAAGGTCATTACTTTCGGAAGGTTTACTGATTGTCCGACAGGTATTTTACTCCGAAACAACGAAATACTTTTTTGCAGGAGTACAGTGATGAAACAGCCCGCCCCGAATCGTCGGGGAAGTGTCTCGAAGAGACTCCCTACGCAGTAATCATTGTGGAACGTTAAGTTGGCAGATAAATATTGGTTTTATTCAGGAAATCTCAATTTATTAAAACTTTGCGGAAAAACTTCCGCAAAGTTAGAGTTAAAGTATTTATTCTCACCCATTGCCTGAGCCTTTTTAAAAACCGACATTTCATACGTTCAATTATCAATAATTTAAATAAGTTAATACATAGATAGTGTATTATAAAAATTTGCGTTTAAAAGATTTATTATTAATTTCCTTCTGACTAT
>JACNLN010000223.1 GCA_014381485.1 Fidelibacterota bacterium | reverse complement strand
GGCGCTCTGGTGCTTACCCTGTCTGAAGGAGATGAGGTATTTAAATGAACTTCACCAAAAGTATAGTGAACGGGGCTTTACGATATTGACCATCAATCAGGATTCTCCCAAAAGTCTATCAAAGGTTAGAGCTCACATCCGTTCAAAAAAATACACCTTTTTAGTGGCTATGGACCCCAATCAACAGATTGCTCAGAAATTGAATGCAAAGTTATTACCCACTACGATGTTAGTAGCTCAGAATGGTCAGATTATCTGGCGGCACCAGGGTTATATTCCTGGTGATGAGGTTGAAATAGAACATCAGATTATTCAAGCGCTGGAGACTGACGTTACTCCTGCTAAATAATCTATAGACCATAGAAATCCCTTCATGAAAAATCTAATTCATTGTCTTTATATCGCTCTATTTGTTGAAGTTTCATTTGGACAGATTTCGTTCTCAGGTGATGCTCAGCTTAGGTATGGTGAAAGTAAAAACAGATTTGGTTATTCTGAAACACTTGTTAACACAAATCTCCAGTTTGGAAATTTTTTCAACTGGATTCAATTTGAATTCAGCGACCCACCAGAAATTGGGAGGTCTTTTAGTGGATTAAGGAATATCCGTCTCGATTATCAAAAAGGACCTGTAAGATTAGGAATCGGGGATATATACGAAATTTGGGGGCGGGGATTGGTGTTGAACCAGGTTGATGATCAAGCAGTAGATTTAAACAATAAACTTACTGGTCTAACCTTTGTTTATCAAACCGATCGATTCCGAGGTCAATTTCTTGGGGGTAAAACCGATATTTGGAAAATGAAAGGTTTTGACACACGCGTTCCGAGTTATAAGGTTCACTATAACGTATTTGGATCCGATGCAGAGGTATATATTAAAAATGTTACATTAGGTATTTCTTTTTTACAATCCCGCGAGAATCACCCCATTACATTTAATCAAATTTTTATGCCAGATACCTTAGAACTTGTCCATCGGCTTCATGGTGTACGATTTGAGTATTTTAGTACCTTTTTTGATATCTATAGCGAGTATGCAGATAAAAATACCCTTCATAAATATAATGTTGGTATAGATCAGCTTGACTCGTTGGTAAACCGTGGACAGGGCTTTTATGGAAACATAAATCTATACCCCGGAGCCTGGTCATTTTCAATTGACTATAAAAAATATAATTATATAAATCTTGCACCTGATGCTAGGTGGGATTTTGTAGATAATTACGGAGGAGTATTGGATTTCCAACAACCCCCAATTGGGATTCGTGAGCATTCTACAAGACTGTTAAGTCGGATTATTCATCAGGTTGATTTCAACAATGAAGTTGGATATCAGATTGAAGCGGTTGGATCTGTTACTGACTGGTTTACTTTATTGATTCACTATGCCCGCTCCAGTAGAACAAACATCTGGGAACAACCTGAAGAATATCAATGGACAAAAAAATCATATAAGGGATTTTTACCTCATTCTGACCCAGCAGCCAACCCCTTTGAGGAACTTTACATTGAGGAAGAGGGATATAATTTTTCCGATAGGTTGCACCATCGTGTGGGCATTGGATATACAAAAGATATCCCAGATCTTAGCAAGAATATTGTCACAGATTCGACTAAAAATATTCGATATGAACTCATTGAAGCTATTTCAATTCCAACGTCATTTGAATATGTTTTTTCCAATGGCTGGAGTTTTGAAATAAAAGCGGAGTATCAAAAGTTGAAAAGGGGTTTTTGGGTTTATGAAGAGAAGAATAGTGTGATATCGGTTGATAGTTTGGAATCATCATTTTATAAAGAAGATTCCGTTGGTCAAAGAAAGTATTATTCCTTTCAGTATAATAGTTTCTTTAGTTTTGGTATTGGCAAATCACCTAATTGGTCAATATCTTTGATTATAGATGGTATCTCTATAGAGGAACCAAGTAATATAGGTATTAAAAATGTAACAAATCCCCTGGAAGATTTTCTAAGCAATATCATTAATATCGATAATAAGTGGATTTCAATAGAATTCGTTTATAATATTACACCAACCCATCGTCTTTCACTGATGTATGGTTCCCAACAAGGTGGGTTACTCTGCAGTAATGGTATTTGCCGTACCATCGAACCATTCGATGATGGATTTAAACTGACTCTTACATCTATATTTTAAGGTATATTGCTTTTAGCGATAAAATTAGGTTATATTTAACATTAATAAGATTTAAGGAGAATGTAATGAAAAGGATATTATTCATTTTATTATTAATCCTGCCAGTATCTTTTATAACGGCAGACGAAGTAGAAAGAGATATGGTCATCTTAGAGATAGGAACAGGTACCTGGTGTCAGTATTGTCCAGGAGCTGCCCTGGCAGCGGATGCACTTGTAGAAAATGGCTATGATGTAGCGGTTATTGAATATCATAATGGTGATTCCTTTGCCAATACATATTCAAATTGGCGTATTGGCTATTATGGCATTACTGGATTCCCGACTGCAATATTTGATGGTGTTTATTCTTATGTAGGTGGATCGTCAGGATGGTCACAACTTGTTTACAATGCTTATTTGGGATATTATAACATTAGAAAATCAGTTCTATCCTCATTTATCATTAATATAGCTGGTGATAATGAAGGGTTGGACTACACTGTTGAAGTAACTGTTGAGAAAGTGGCACCTACAACAAGTACAGATATAGTTCTTCATTTTGCGTTAACCGAGAGCGAAATTCAGTATAATTGGCAGGGGCAAACGGAATTGAATTTCGTCGAAAGGTTAATGGTTCCCGACCAGTATGGAACAGGGTTAGATTTTTCACAAGGTGATACTAATATTGTTGAACTTACGTTCAGTCTTAATTCATCGTGGAATAGTGAACATTGTGAATTTGTTGCATTTATTCAGGATCTTGGGACAAAGGAAATTTTACAGGGGACGAAGGTTTCACTGCCTGATCTTCCATCTACTAACTTACCTCCAGTAGCAAATGCCGGTTCCGACCAATATGTAAACGAGAGCGATACCGTTACCCTTGATGGTACAGGCTCGTATGATCCTGATGGAATTATTATTGAATATTTTTGGGATTATCCATCAGGGATAACTTTAGATGATGAGTTATCTCCAACACCATCATTTACAGCACCCGAAGTATCAGCAGACACATCATTTATTTTTGTATTGTATGTTATTGATGATATGGGAAGTATGTCAGTTCCCGATACTGTTGAAATATTTGTCCAGGATGTACTGAGTACATTTGATGAATATTTTATGAATATTGGAATTCCAAAGGAAATCACATTGTATGACAATTACCCAAATCCATTTAATCCTGTGACGACCATAAGATTTAGCCTTCCATTTGAATCAACAGTTACTATTGAACTCTACAATCATATCGGACAGAAGGTAGAGTCGCTAATAAATAATGAGTATCTCGCTGCTGGGTATCACAACTACCAATGGAATGCTGACCGTTATGCATCAGGTGTCTATTTTATCCGGATGGATACACCAGGGACTGTTCAAATAAAAAAGGCAATCTTGTTGAAATAGAAAATAAAAGACATTGTTAAAAAAGAAAGGCTTTTTTAGAGCCTTTTTTTGATTAGGGAACTTCCGACGAAAGTTTTTGTAGCGAAGATATGAAAATGTTAAATTTTTACG
>JACNLN010000231.1 GCA_014381485.1 Fidelibacterota bacterium | reverse complement strand
AAGGAAACTCTATTGCGGAATATCTAGTTCAGTCAGCTGAACATGTTGACTGGGAAGACATTACTACTGATAACGATGGCAACCTGTACATCGGAGATATTGGTAACAATCAGAATAAACGGAAAGATTTAAAAGTCTATATCACAAAAGAACCCAATCCCCAAGATAACGAGGAAGTTTTAATCAAAAAGATTGTTCCTTTTCGGTATCCTGATCAGGAGAAATTTG
Organism: Fidelibacterota bacterium; assembly: GCA_014381485.1. Classification (GTDB taxonomy): domain Bacteria; phylum Fidelibacterota; class Marinisomatia; order Marinisomatales; family CAZVFT01; genus JACNLN01. The sequence continues at coordinate 3,442 of JACNLN010000231.1, read as the reverse complement.
GTTCACCGCTGCATTTGAATTTTGACGCAGAAGCCCTCTTTTACTTTCGAGATATTCTATGGATATTGACCAAACACCGATCCAACACAAAAACAAAGTTATATAAATTCTCCACATTGGAAGGAAAGAGAGAAATTGTTCTGGAAAAAGTGGACGAGTATGATGTAGATGGGATGGTGACAGGAGCGGATGTTAATCTTGCAGAGACGCATTTAGCTGTTTTGACTTATGATATCATCTGGATATTCTGGTTACCTCAGCGAGGTGATAAGCTTCTTTCTGGAAAGTCGAAAAAAATACCAATTTTTCTAAAGCAGTGTGAGGGAATCTGCTGGGATGGGGATGAACTGGTTGTGGTGAATGAAGAAGGTGAAATATATCGAGTTAATCCGGATCCTGGTGATTAGTGATTGGTAACTGGTGAGTAGTGGCTGGTAGAGTAGTAACTGTGGTAAAAAGTATCAAGTGTAAAGTAATCAAAAAATAGTTCGTTGTTTTGGAGTAAAATGATGTATCTCGACACTTCGGGAGGAATCATTTTTAAACTTTAGAGATTCCAGAAAAAACGTCATTTGGCGCGCCTATCCGTCCTGCTGATGATATTTGGTGTGCACAGAATAATAGAGTCCCCTCTTGAGAGGGGTGTCCCGGAAGGGACGGGGTGTGTAATAAACGTTCTCAACAAAAAAATCGTCAGTTGAATGAAAATAGCCAAAAATTATTCAAGACAAAAATAAGGTTTTGGTAAAAATAATATAATCACCCTCACCCTATCCCTCTCCCATCAAGGGAGAGGAGATTTACAAATTCTACGATTATCAGGAAGCCTAAGATTAACCTTCTCCTTCTTGAGAGTTGAAAATCTCGCCTATCCCAAATTTTCTGGGATTATCGGGAGCGGACTTTAATTTGCAAAAAACAACCGAATTACATCTTCAACACCGTCATCGATCCACCAGCTGGCTCTTTTATTGATATTGAATATCACAGATTTTTTATATAATATTCGTTTGAATTAAATACTAATAATCAGTATATTATTAGGCAAATAACATAATAATAGGTATAATATCTGTGAAATTAGATAAATTAGATCATAATATTCTGAATTTAATGCAAGAAAATGGTCGTATCACCAATTCTGATCTTGCTAAAAAAATAGACATATCTCCCTCGTCCACTCTGGAACGCGTTAAAAAGTTAGAGCGTAATGGTTACATAAAGAAATACGTTGCGCTGGTGAATCCAGAGAAGATTGGTCTTACGTGTTTCACTTATGTAGAAGTGACACTGGTGCGTCATGGACGTGAAGCGGTGGATCGATTTAAGGATTCCATCACTCAAATGGAAGAAGTAATGGAATGCCATCACATCACTGGTGAAGCGGACTTTCTCCTCAAAGTTGCCACAAGGGACATTCCCACCTATGAGGATTTTATTCTACATAAATTAACCACTTTACCGGATGTTCAACACCTGAAAACCTTGGTGGTACTATCAACTATGAAACAGGAGACAAAACTCCCTATCAATTTGGAAAGTCAAGAAGGAGCATAAAATGAATCAGGGAAGAGATGTAGACTATTGGATTAATGTAGGTGAAAAAATGTTAGCTGATCGTCAGCGAAGAATTCATCGAGCGAAAAAATGGAAGTTTGACACCATTGCCGTCCATGGGCTATATGATTATTCACAGGCATTGGAGCAGAATAGTGCCTCCATTATGGAACCAGTTTATCTCAGTACCGCTCAAGCCTATCATGACAGTGCAGAAATGGAAGCAGGTCTATCTTACCAGATGCCTAACTGGTGTTATTCCCGGATTGCGAACCCCTCGAATTATTTTCTTGAAGAAACAACTGCCCTTCTGGAATCCTACGGTACGGATCTGGAAGCGTCCTGTTTGTCTACAGCCAGTGGAATGAGTGCGATTCGTACAGCAACGGATCCTTTTCTTGTTAAGGATGATTCACTTCCTCCAATGAATATAGTGTCGTCAGCGAAGATTTACGGAGGAACATTTCAGCAATTTTCCATAAGGCGCTTTCAGGAACAGGGAATAGAAGTGCGATGGGTTACCGATCCTACAAATCACGATGAGTGGTCATCGAAAATAAATGAAGGAACCCGCTTTGTCTATGGTGAGTTTCCTTCAAACCCGTCGGTTTCTATTTTTGATATTGAAGAAGTGGCAAAACTGGCTCATGACCATGAGATTCCCCTGATAGTGGATTCCACCTGTGCTTCTCCAGCTCTCACGCGACCGCTGGAGTTTGGTGCTGATATTGCCATACAGTCGGCGACAAAAGTAATTTCGACAAATGGGACGTCTATCGTGGGACTTCTAACAGCAAAGAAAGATATCATGAGTAAGGTGGGTTGTGACGAAATGCGTGAGGATTTTGCAACCTGGGTAAAGCTCTGGCCATTCCGGGATAACGGTCCTGCTCTTCATCCTATGGCTGCAATCCTGACGCTGAATGATATGCGAACCCTCCGGTCCCGGCTTGATCAGATGAGTCAGACAGCAATGGCAGTTTCAGAATATTTAGAGAATCATATCAAAGTAGATAGAGTTTATTATCCGGGATTAAAGAGCTATCCCAATCACGATCTAGCTAAGAAATACATGAAACTGGTTGATAGTGATAGGAATATGTACAGCTTTATGATACTTGCAGAGATAAAGGAGGATAGAGAAGGGGATTCTACAAACACTCTAAAATTTTACGATGATCTGCAGATGATCTGGAGAGCCACCGATTTGGGCCGTGTAAAGACTGTTGCAACACCGTGTGCAATTTCAACACACCAGCAACAAGGGGAAGAAGGACGAGCTCTAGCCGGGATTAGTTCCAATGCTGTCCGAATTTCTGTAGGGATGGAAAATGTAGATGACATAATCGAAGATTTGGATCAAGCGTTTGATGCTATTTAAGTTAATTCAACAGCGTGATCCGTCGCCCCGCCATCGGCGGGGTGAGCGGATGTTGGTGCCCAAATGTCCCGCTCGGCGATCCCGCCACGGCGGGAGATCACCGACGGGAAACCATAAGAAAATGAAAATTCCTATATGATTAAATTACAATTGTAAATTAAGTATTCACAAAACATGCAAAGGAAACAAAAAAAGTTAAAAAAATGGTTCATCACACATTATTGTGAGTGATTTTGTTTTTAAACGACCTTCCCTCTTTCCTCTCCTTATCAAGCCTGTCCGACTACCGGCGGAGAGGGGATTACTCTGAAGAAGTTCCTTCGGAAAGGGGTGGTCTTACAAGCTTAACAATGTGGTTAAAAATTGTTGAATTCACGATTACTATAAAACTATTAGCGATAATTGGCGTTAACCTGTCCGGCTACTGACGGATTAGCGGTTAACAAACATAGATTGAAGGAGAAAAAATGAGTCATAAAATTGCCCTCATTGGATTTGGAACTG
>JACNLN010000222.1 GCA_014381485.1 Fidelibacterota bacterium | reverse complement strand
TTTACCCAGTTTCCGAAGAAATAGAGAACCGCATTTCCTGCTTCATCGAGAACCTTGTCAAGATATCCGGCATCTATCAATGGCTGAACTATACTCAGCATATCCATATTATCCGCGATAAGATACATTGAGAAGATATTCCAACCTGCTGTCAAAGAGATATCCTGTGTTTCTGTCACCGGTCCACCTTCCATATCCACCCATCCGGCATACAGGCGATTCTTGTGATCTGGTCCCAGTGGGTCACCAGTCTCGTTGAAATACCAATCAGGCATCTGATACACAAAATATACTTTATCATTAGTAGCCCAGTGTGCTGCGTGGGGATATTGTTCCTCAGGACTGCACCACCCAGACATCGTTGGAGGATCACACTCCTCACCATCATCTGGGGTATTGGTTATATTTATTGGATCTTCCCACCTTTCACCTCCATCCTGCGACCGTACTACAAATACATCTTCGCTCCAATAGGGATAATATTCATAAGGCTCTTCACAATCGTATGGATCCTCAGGATCATATCCTGCCACTTCTCCCATTTCCGCTTTATCAGTAACTACATAAATGACCTCGTCGTCCTCACTACTGATGGCTAAACTGGCTTGTGTCTGCAAGATAAAACTATTACCATCTGGGGCACTAAATGCCCATGTTTCCCGTCCAGATACAACCTTTGAGTATTTCCAACCTGTATCAGTGTTTACAGGACCTGGATCATCGATATAATCACGATCAATGGTAAAATGATAGAAACCAGAACCTACTTCGGAACCATCACCTGACATATAATAACAGTAAGTACCATCACACGGCAAAACTTCCAACACTATATGAGGATTACCTTCGCTATCCACTTTCATGTCGAGTTCATAATATGTCCATAAATCAAAAAGAACAGAAGTGGTGTCTGCACAAGGATCCCAGTAATTAGCAAATTCATTGTCAATCATGTCTTCCCATACATTATCCGGAATGAAGTAATATTCATCATTATTATAATAATCACCACCACCATACCACGTAGCTCCGTGATTATCAGTTAATTTGAAAATGGCAGTATGATAATTTGTAATATCACTTGCATCTTCATCAGCATCGGCAAACCAACCAACGATTCCCACCATTCCGTAACCATCTTTACTGATACTTAAGGCAGCACTGGAATTATAGCTGCCACCGGCATCACCTGGGACCAAATCATTTTGCTCATCAATGATAAGAATTTCATTACCAAAAACAATAAAACCATCCATATAAGCCTCACTGTGGAAAAGGTAGTAGTTATTCCTTGTCCAATCATCAAAAACAATGTTGAAGTGATGTTCGTCGTTATCAATATCATAGGAATAACCGGGACTTCCTACCCACAGATCCTTTGATTCGCTCCATAGAGGATCCACTTCCCATGGTTGAGAGAAAGAACCTCCATCCCAACCGAATTCGTCATAAGCATAATAGGGTCGACCACCATAACCAGCTCCCAAATTGGTATACTCATTCCAGAAGGCAAAGGGATAATCTTCATTTCCTAAAGCACTGGGATAACGACCCTGCTTTGTTGATGGTGGCCAGTTAAACCCAGTGTTTAAATATGTATAAACTGTCCAATTCTCTCCATCTTCGGAATAAGCAGCACCAATCTGACCATGTGTCGTATTTTCACCACAGTATTGACGGAAGACAAAAAACCATTCGTCATTTTCTGTAACAATTAATGGCCTTGTGGTACCCAAAACCATTCCATAACCATTGGTAGAAGAATCAACCAGAACGAAGTGACCCTCCTGACGTGTTGAGGGCATAACAATTGGACTTGTTGGATGACTTTCAGGTGTTATAACCGATTGAAAAGGTTCTACTTTCCTAATTAGCTTTTGTTTGTGTGGTGTCTTAAATGAACGTTTTGTAGCGGAACCAAAAACGATCCCGACACCAAAAGCCGATATCACTAGAATTGAGAGTAATCGTTTCATTTTATCCTCCTTAACTTTATGTTTGTTTTACAATATGGCGCTCTAATTTTTACTTCTTGAAATAAGTAGCTTGTTGTTTACCTTCAGAATTTAAAAAAAATTAAAAAATAATTAACAGTATATTTTGTAAAAACTTACGTATTTCCACATCAGCCCTCAACTTATTACAAGAAGATTTATTAATTATTTATAATTGCTCCTTTATTTAATCAGCAATAATCTTTTAGTCCCTGTATATCCATCGACCCTAAATTGACATAGGTATACCCCATTACCAACTGGCTGACCCAGGTCATTAGTCGCATCCCACACTACTATCCGATGGCCGGCGTTTTCGATACCGTTTACCAGAGTCCGTATATGACGACCCAATAGGTCGTAAATAACAATATTTACGTGAGATTGCCTTGGCATGTCGTAGGAGATGATAGTCACAGGATTGAATGGGTTAGGATAATTCTGATGTAATGCATAGTCTTCCGGTATCACCTGACCATCAACCACACCAAGAGTTGCAAAACTCAGGACAGCCGTACCTAAACCTTCAAACACCGGCACATCAACTATCGGTGTCCCCGTGCCAACATCATAGTATGTATCAACCTTTACAATAAGCTCTTCACCCTCACTGGCATCCCATACCTTATAACTGATGAAGTTACCTTCTCTAAATCCATTCCCACAACCATCATCCATTGAAGCAACCAGAATAAGGGGATTACTCGATGATACCGAACCTGATACTCCACCAGCTCCCACACATCTATCACCATCAAACATACCTACCTCATCTCCCGACTCAAGATCATTACCACCTATATTGCCTCCTACCACAAAAATGTTCATTGGCATAAATGGATTACCAGTAAATATTGGCACGAAATGGGTCGCCGGAACTACGCTACCTATACCACATGACACTCCATCACCAGAAACTCGTGACAGAACAGATTCATCAATAGTTAAAACTGTACTCGTATTTACCCTCACATAATACCCCTCTCCTGCCATAAAATTACCAATATTGTTCACCCAGTTTCCAAAGAAATAAAGAACCGCATTCCCACTTTCATCCAACACCTTATCAAGCTCACCTGCATCTATCAACGGCTGAACAACCTCCAGTGCATCCTGGGCTGTCTCTGTCGGATACCCCATTATATTCCACCCTGCAGTAAGATCAATATCAAATGGCAATACCACCGGCGTACCTTCTAACGTCAGATCTACATCATCACTTACCTTAATGTAGTATCCTTCCGTATTAGCAAGATCACCAATATTGTTCACCCAGTTTCCAAAGAAATAAAGAACCGCATTCCCACTTTCATCCAACACCTTATCAAGCTCACCTGCATCTATCAACGGCTGAACAACCTCCAGTGCATCCTGGGCTGTCTCTGTCGGATACCCCATTATATTCCACCCTGCAGTAAGATCAATATCAAATGGCAATACCACCGGCGTACCTTCTAACGTCAGATCTACATCATCACTTACCTTAATGTAGTATCCTTCCGTATTAGCAAGATCACCAATATTGTTCACCCAGTTTCCAAAGAAATAAAGAACCGCATTCCCACTTTCATCCAACACCTTATCAAGATTCCCTGCATCTATCAACGGCTGAACTACACTCAACATATCCATATCATCCGGAATAATATATGTTGAAAAAATATTCCAACCCGTTGATAAAGAAATATCCTG
>JACNLN010000107.1 GCA_014381485.1 Fidelibacterota bacterium | reverse complement strand
CCTCATCTGTTATTTCTACCGCCGTTTTGATGGCTCGAAGTTCGCTTTCATCTTTTACAGCGGCAATTTCCTCTACATACCGGAATGTGGGTTCCCAATCGACAGAGGGAAAGAGTTCCCCCAATCGATTCATCTGGTTTACCGTCAAATATTCCCCTTCAATTCCAAGGGACATGCTATTTTTTATCAGATCGTTCTTTTGGATGATATTCTCGTGCCGACCTGACCCAATGATAATCTCCATCTCTTTCACCTGTTTTTTAGACTGTGTCAGGTATCTGCCATCGCTAATAAAAAATGCTTTGTCGGAATAAATCAAGCACGAGCCACTCGACCCAGTAAATCCAGAAAGATAGCGAACATTCGGCATATTTGTTAATAATATCCCGTCAAGTGAATCTTCTGCAAGTTTATCACGGAGTTGTTTAACCCTCCTATTGGTAGCGGACATCTATCTCTTTCCTCTCTGCTTCTTCAAGAGCTTCTCTAATTTCTCTCTTTCTTTACTAACACGTTCAATATCCACTCCTGGTTTTTTCGACATGACGGCAATAACTTCCAAGGCGCGTTCATATAATCTCTGATCTTTTAATACAGTCACTAAGGTAAATGTAGCTATTTCAGGGCTGATACTCAGCGCCAATAACTCATGATCTAAGGAACCCCTCTTCGAAGATTTCTCCTTTGGAAGTGTTGTTATAAATTTCTCTTTATGTTTTTCTTTGTTTTCTATTTCCTCGAGCTGGTCCAAAGCTCGTTGATTCTGGCTGTCCATTTTTAGAATTATTTTATACAGTTTTCTTAAAGTATTCGAAGCTCGACCTAATTGCTCCTGTACATCTGCAAGATGGATATAGGCATTGTAGTAATTAAAGTCCATTTTGATGATCTGCTTTAAGATTTTCTCGGTTTTTATCAGATCTCCTTCCATCATAAATATTCTGGCTTCGATAAATTGTCCTTCCAGTGAGTTTGGATGGTGCTCAAGACCAATCTTACAGACTTTATGGGCTCGCTCATAATCTCCATTTAGCAGATAGTGCTCCGCCAGTACGGGAAAGAGAGCCGTGTCAAACTTTTCGGCGAAATAGTATTCAAGGTCTTTTAGATTTTTTTGTTTCATAATTACAGTGGAATATTTCCATGTTTCTTTTTTGGGTTGTGATCCACCTTGGTTCCAAGCATCTCAAGTGCCTGGATCAGGCGAAATCGAGTTGTTCTTGGTTCTATAACATCATCAATATAACCTCGCTGGGCAGCAATAAAAGGCGAGGCGAATTTATCACGGTAGTCCTGAATCAATTTTCCTTTTGTTTCATCTCTATCTTGAGCTTCAGAAATTTCTTTTTTAAAGATAATTTCTACCGCTCCTTTTGGACCCATCACAGCAATTTCGGCACTGGGCCATGCAAAATTAATATCACCGCGGATATGCTTGGAGTTCATAACATCATAGGCTCCTCCATACGCTTTTCGGGTAATGACCGTCAGTTTGGGGACAGTTGCCTCACAGAAAGCGTATAGTAATTTTGCCCCGTGCCGGATAATTCCACCCCATTCCTGCTCCGTTCCAGGTAGAAATCCAGGTACGTCTTCAAATACCAGAAGAGGAATATTAAAAGCGTCACAGAAGCGAACGAACCGGGCGCCCTTAACAGAAGAATTAATATCCAGAACGCCTGCCAGATGTCCGGGTTGATTCGCTACAATTCCTATACTTTTTCCATTTAATCGGGCAAATCCAACAATGATATTTTGTGCAAAATCTCTGTGAACTTCCAAAAATTCCTGATTATCAATAATTCGGTTAATGACGTTAAACATATCATATGGTTTATTGGGACTCCCAGGAATAATGGAATCCAGTTCTTCTTCTTCCCGATCGGGGGGGTCAGTACATTCAACAGCAGGAGGATCTTCCAGATTATTTTGAGGGATGAAAGATAATAGATTTTTTATGGTATTGATAGCTTCAAGTTCATTTTCACAGGCGAAGTGGGCGATGCCACTTTTAGTTGCATGGGTATTAGCCCCTCCAAGTTCTTCATAGGAAACATCTTCATGAGTAACTGTTTTCACTACATCGGGACCGGTAACAAACATATAGCTTGTACCTTTTACCATAGCAGTGAAATCGGTAATAGCAGGTGAATAGACGGCGCCCCCAGCACACGGACCCATTATTAATGAAAGTTGGGGTACCACACCAGAGGCCAGCGTATTTTGAAGAAAAATATCTGCATATCCTCCAAGACTGGCGACTCCTTCCTGTATTCTCGCGCCACCCGAGTCATTTAGCCCAATAATAGGAGCTCCAACCTTCATAGCATGATCCATTATTTTTGAGATCTTTTTAGCATTTGATTCAGATAGCGATCCTCCCAGTACGGTAAAATCCTGAGCAAAGACAAAAACTAACCGATCGTCAATGGAACCGTAACCTGTCACCACACCATCTCCAGGATAACGGCGCCTATCCAGATCAAAATCGGTAGACTGGTGTTCCACAAACATCCCTGTTTCATGGAAGGACCCCTTATCAAGGAGAAGATCAAGACGTTCACGGGCAGTTAATTTCCCCTTGTCGTGCTGTGTCTTAATTCGCTTATCACCACCTCCCTTCAGAGCCCTTTCCCGGAGATGATTAAGATTCTCGAAGTTTTTACTCATCAGTCTTGCTACCTCCCTAGCCTTAATAGAACGTAATTATGTAAAACGTAATGCGTAACCCGTCACAACTCATCGAAGCGAAGATCCTGCACACGAAGTGTTGGGACCAGTTACCCCCGACAGTCGGGGTCTCCACTCCGCTCCGACAATCACCAGTTACCACTCACCAGTTGAGCAAAGCGAAATCCCGTACCGCAGGTCGGGGTTACCACTCACCAGCTACTTCTTCCCTCCAGCGATTCTCTTCTACCCAATTGGTGATATAATCTATGGTCTCCTGAAGGGGAGTTCCAGGCCCAAACATCTCCCCAGTTCCCATTTTTTTCAATTCCTCAATATCCTCTTTTGGAATGATGCCGCCGCCGGTTAATAGAACATCATCCAAACCGTTTTCTTTCATCAATTCAAGGACTCTTGGGAAAATGGTCATGTGAGCTCCGGATAGAATGGAAAGGGCTATAACGTCCACATCTTCTTGAATAGCAGAATTGACAATCATTTCCGGTGTTTGTCTGAGACCTAAGTAGATTACCTCCATTCCAGCATCACGATAGGCTCTGGCTAAAACCTTAATTCCACGATCGTGTCCATCCAGACCGGGCTTTGCCATTAAAATTCTGATTTTTCTTTCCATATTTGACTCCCAGTAATGAATTCCTATCAGTTGTAAAATTTCGTACTCTTTACATTAAAAGTGAAGTGAAATTACTCATATTTATGTAAAAACTGATTGAATAATTGTAAAAATGAAAAAATGTAACAATAGCCAGCGGTTTGCTGGACATCAAATACATTTTTTAATCAGTATGTCATTGAAATTAAAAGGACTATCCGGTATTTTAGTAACTCAAGTTTCGGGAGCAGCCGACAAGGTTGCAGGTCTAATGGGGTAAAAGTCCCCAAATGTCAATTGCCCGGTTCGGACGGATAGTATATCCGATTCACGGTGAGGTAACAATCCGTGTTCTGCTCGGAAGTAAAAGCCACAGCTGCCAGATGGTGTAAGCCATGTGGGTAGGAACGACCAGGGTGGCGAGCAAAGATGGAGACTTAAATCCGCCAGCTGGCGGAACTAAAGCCTCGAAAGTGAGTATTCGTACAGAAGTCGTTGTGCGAAGTTGAGGGAAAACCGACCTTGTCGAAACAAGGGGAAAGCCGATGTTGCTACGGGAAGAAACGGGTAAGAGCACTGTAGTGACCCACCGGGGTAGGGGTCTGAGCATCCATCAGAAGACCTGCAGAGATAACGTCGGGAAGATCCATCTACCAGCAGGGACTGATAACAACCTGCAAAGACCGGCTGTATAATGAAGACGAAAGCAGCCGGAGGGATTTGGCTTGGCGCATGAGTCCGTAAGAGCAAAGAAGGGAAGGTAATGCTTTCTGATATGATACGAGATATCATACTGTAACGAGGTAACATCCGCCAGCTGGCTGACAAAGGGGCTCTGGGCACCTGGATGGTTTTACGCCTTTTCACATACACAGAAATGTGAGTACAATTGAGGAGAGTAGACCTACGCTCATGAGTAAACCATGAAAAAGAGGGGTGTATATGTATCAGCATTTAAGTTTCCTTATTTATGGGAAGGCAATGAGAGGAGCCAGGGTCAGAACCGGATTCGGGAAATCCGACCGTCCGGGATCGTAGGGGTGCATGTGGAAACTTGGATTATGGTGGAATTAGGAACCCGGTGTACAAGCGAAAGGGTACGAATCGGAAACTCTCCATCTAAGGTTGCGCGCGCCGCAGCTCTATCCCGACCATATAGCAAGTCTTTGTTATTGCATTAGTTGTTCATAAACAATATCATTTTGTGTTGTCACAAAATAGACAAACTTTTCATTATTCTTATTATTCATACTTTTTCCCGCCAAGGCGGGATACCAAAACCTGCCCGCCGTAGGCACGCAGGCGGGGAATCGTCGTCCCGCTAGGGCGGGATAATTCATTCTAATCCTCCACGATGGCTTTACGTTAAAGATAAAATTTTTCTTATGTGACATAATCCAATATTCGATGGATAATATGTAAAAATATGACCATAGGGAGGTGAGAAACATGAGTTAATATATTAAGCCTCTGATAATCTCACCTGATCAACAACATTTTCTTCACAACCGTTTCATTCCCGGCAGAGAGTTTATATAAATATAATCCTGAGGCAACTTTCTTTCCGTTTCTATCCGTTCCGTCCCAGATAACCGAATATATACCCTTATCAAGAGCTTCATTTTTCAATGTCTTTATTTTCTGACCTTTGATATTGTAGATGGAAAGTTTGACCTTACAGGACAATTGAAGAGAAAAGCGTATGGTTGTAACCGGATTAAATGGATTGGGATAATTATACATAAAAACAGTAGACAACGGTAAGGGACTAATATCATCCAATCCGACAGTAGTTCCCATAGCAAAATCAAGTGGGGTAATCTCACCTTGAAATACCTCTATCCCTTCTATCACAACATCATCATAAAATACCCTTGATGCATAAAGGCTATAAACCCCACCTGGAAGATTGAATTCAAAACAGCCTGTACTATCTGAAAACTCAAACTCTCTGTTCTGATTATTGATTATTAACAAAACATAATCCAGCGCCTCGCCATTCTCAGATTGAAAAACTTTACCTGCAATACCACCAATATAAGGTGAATGAAATTCATAAGGACCAATATCTATTATAGCATTTCCATCCTCATCTCCATCCCAAACTCGCTGGTTGTAATCCAGATCAAAGGGAGAATAATAATTGGTTGTATCGTAACCAGTATCTATGGCTGGACTTTCAGGCAAAAGATGAAAGTCTCCATTCTGCCAATCTACAAAAATTGAATCAAAGGAAAGTGAATCTACCCAGATATTGCCACCCGCATCTATACATTCTGGTGGTAACTCAAAATCTAAAAGGCAATTTCGGAAATAAAAAGTACCATATATTGAATGCTCTGTTAATTCATTATTGCCAATAATGATACAGTTATTATAATGTATTATTCCGCTACTTCCAATTGCATAAATATTATTTATAGATGAGTTATTATTAATATAACTACCCATACTGCTAACTATTAATCCTGTACCACCACTATTCGTAGCTATATTATTGAAAACCTCAAGATACCCAGGTGTTCGTATCATCCCACCATTAGCAAAGTTATTATAAGTTTTACCTGAACAATTAGGACCTGTATAAAGTGCACAATTTTCAAAATAATTATCGGATATGACAGCATAAACATGAGAAAGATCTACCCCATTACTGGTTCCATTTTCCATTGTAAATATATTTTTTTTGATGTATAAAGTATCAGTAGATTCACCTAATGAGAATATGCTATTACTACTATTATTGATAAATTTATTTTTATAAAAATAAGAAGGTGTGTCAAAATTATGACAACTAATAGCTGTAATACAATTATTAACCGTATTATTCACAAATTGGATAGGATTGCCACTACTTAATAGAGTTTTAGCTCCAATAAATTGATTTCCTGCTATTAAAGTTTTTTCTGAATTTCCCAGGTAGTTAACAAAATACAGATGTAGTCTACTATTATTAAATGATGAATGGAGATAATCTTGATAATTAAAGAAATTATTTTTTACTAAAATATTTTGACCTGGGTTTCTTGAACTAACTCCTGTATAATTATCAATGAAATGACAACTCTCAATAGTAGTTTGCCCATTATAAAGTGCAATTGCTCCCTGGGGTTGCAAACCGAGATTAATACAGATTATAGCAGAATATTCAAACCTGCAATGTTTGAATCTGGATAATTCTGCCAGAGGAGATAGATAAATCGTTCCCCAGTGGTAATAAAGAGAATCCTGAAGGCGGGTAAAGACAATGATATCCTCCTCTGTACCTTCAGCAACAATTCTACCATCCACCCAGAACATTTTAGCGACACTTTCTCCATCTTGAATAGTGAAAAGATTAGTGTGGTTGTAATTATACATAGTAAATTCAGCAGCAATTAGTTTTATAATGGTTCCGGGTTGGATGGTAAGAGTAACACCTTCATCTACATAAAGATTCTGTGTAACAATATATGGGTTGTTTTCTGGTGACCAGATAGTATCTTCGGTTATGTGACCACCTACTTCAATGGAGAATGAAGGAATCGCCCAAATAAAATAAACAATAAAAAGAAATATATTTTTCATAATTTCCGTATTATATTTTGTAGTGCATCGACAACAACTATGTATTCATTGACCAGGACAATAAACACCATATTTTGGTTCCCTTTATTTGAGCATTAACATCTTTTTAACCTCTGTTCTATTTCCTGCGGAAAGCACATATAAGTAGATTCCTGATGAAACTCGATTGCCTGAATTATCCCTTCCATTCCAAATAATACCGTGTTTACCCTTTTTCATTTTACTGTTAATTAATGTGCAAACTTTTTGACCTATAAAATTGTAAATGTGAAGTTCAACTTTAGAATCGTATGGAATATAAAATCTTATTGTGGTCTCTGGATTGAATGGATTGGGGTAGTTTTGATGTAGCTTGAACAATCTGGGTATCTGCTGGTGACGACTATCAATGGTCAGCGTGGTAGTGTCACCGTAAATACCAAAGAATCCTCGATTTTCCTCAAATTCAAATCCCGGTGCACCCACTATGATTCTATCTCTATCAGTTCCATCCACTTTTCCGGCTGTACTTATGGATGATCCAAAGCCACTGATATTGAAACCAAGAGAGTATATGCCATCTATTGTAGTATCCTCAGCTGAACCGCCATGATAAATAGCAATAACACCGCTTCCTGAACCAAGAGAAGGATCACTGACGAGTAGATCAGGCTTTCCATCATTGTTTATGTCACCAGCCTCCTCAGGTATACTTCGCCCAGTTGTACCGGGGATTGGTTCATAGTACATGTCCACGGCCGTGGGGTTGAAAGAGGTGTCCCCGAAAAATACCTCCCTCCCCCTTACAACAATATCATCTATCTGGTCACTATTCACGTCAAACGATTCCAATTGAATACCGGTACTAAAACCGAACGAATTGCCTATTTCCCTTTCATCAATATAAAAACAAGAATCCAAATCGAAGTCTTGTTTCCCAAAGAAGATTTTCAGGTAATGATACCTGTCGGGTGCTGGCTCGCTTTGATCATACCCCCCAATGATTAAATCATCTATTCCATCTGCATTTATGTCTCCTATGGCACAACCGAGACCTAAACCTTCAGCTCCGACTGTTCCTTCTAATGTGAAACTAGGAACAATATCCAATGTGTCCTGACCTAGATAGACATATATTTTTCCTCTCATAGAATTATAGTTAAAGTCAGTAAACACAAAATCACCGTTGGCATCGTTGTTCAAATCCCCCGTAGCCCATCGATGATCAATTGCTGCTGTCCCAGCTGAATCAGGTGGAATAACTATGTCTGGCAATGTATCTATATACTCACCGCCCATATATATGAAAATTCTTCCAGGTTCATAAGGAATGTGTTCCAATATCCCCAAATCCATATATCCATCACCATTGAAATCATCTGCAATTCTTATCAAATCTGGAAAGAATGCCTCCTCGGGTATAGTATCAATTGGATTACCGCCAAAGTACAGATAAGTGCTGTCCTTACTCCCAACAGAAACCAGGAAATCATCAAACCCGTCTCCATTCAGGTCGCCCGCTCCTTTCACAGCCAGTCCGAGTTTATCGCCTTCGTTTTCACCTTCCACTTCCAGAATTGGGACAAGGTTGGGGATCTGTTGAGGGTAAAGGTTTAACCCCAATAGGGTAACCATTATTATTGTGACATGTTTTATTCTGTGTGGCATTGTTGTTATTTCATGTTCCAAATGTTGCATTCAAAGTATATTTCGTACTACATGGGTTTGTCGTTAACACAGAAACCGTTCCATATTTGACTCCCAGTAATGAATTCCTATCAGTTGTAAAATTTCGTACTCTTTACATTAAAAGTGAAGTGAAATTACTCATATTTATGTAAAAACTGATTGAATAATTGTAAAAATGAAAAAATGTAACAATAGCCAGCGGTTTGCTGGACATCAAATACATTTTTTAATCAGTATGTCATTGAAATTAAAAGGACTATCCTGTATTTTTGTGGTATTAGATGCATCATTATTATCGGGTATCTGTACTTCTACATTGTAACTTTCTGGGTAAACGATATGAAACGCATTAATAATAAATTGATTACCTTTAGAATAATCTACGCTTTTGATCTTATCTGCTTAATTGTATTCGCCTTGATCCTGAAGAGGATTTAATCACCAGATTCACGCAATATCGCTAATTTTAATGAAAATTCATTGGTAGTTTCTCAGTAGAAAAACAAAGAGAGGAAAACTATGAGATCACTACGGATCATATTTACCATCCTAACCGCATGCTCTGCCATCATCACCATCCGGGCAGAATATCTTGGTCCCTCTATTCACATCTATGTGTTCAAACCTTTGACAATGGTATTTATCCTCCTCATCGCGATTCAAATGAGTAGAGGAAATTTTTCAAGATATGTTGGAACCATCATAGTGGGATTGATATTCTCTCTCGCCGGAGATGTGTTTCTCATGTTGCCATCGGATCAATTTATTGCGGGTCTTGTGAGCTTTCTGGTTGCCCATCTTTTTTATATTGTCGCTTTTACCACGGGTAGGCGAATTAAACTGACAGGGTCTGGTCTTCCATTCCTGCTTTATGGTGTGCTGATTTGTACGATTCTTTATCCCTATCTGGAAGAAATGAAGCTGCCTGTGCTGGCTTACGTACTGGTAATCCTCATCATGGGGTGGCAGGCGTGTGACCGATATTATCTTTCAAAAAACACATTCACCCTTCTGGCATTTGTTGGAGCTGTTTTATTCATCTTCTCGGATTCTATACTCGCTCTGAACAAATTTCGTGAACCTTTCGAGATAGCAAGAGCCCTGAACCTGAGCACCTATTTTATCGCCCAGTGGATGATCGCTTTCTCTGTAAAACAAAAATTGTCATGTTAGCATTACCGCTTTTACACACTTCTGAACCTTGAACTTTATCCGCCGTTAGAAGAAACTGAAATCGTGAATCTCGAAATCTAATCGTGGTGAGTGATCATTGCTCTTTTCCTTTTTTGACATTCTGATTCATCATGGAGTATATTTCGATAACTAATGGACTGTTTTCACAACGTGTAATCTTGATATGTAGGATGAGTAAAATGAAACGCAACTTAATTACATTCACATCACAAATCCTACTTATTGGGTGTTATAAATCTGTTGTCTTTGATTCATTTATTGAAAGAAATTATCGTATAATAAATAAACTGGCACACAAGATAAATAAAGAATAAAAGGGTCTTATATGATATCCATAGGTCTCTGTACCGGTGCATCAACAATAACTTTGGTTAAGGCTGAGAAGAACGGAAAGTCGATAGAGATTAATCATGTTCTATCTGACGCTCACGAGGGAAATCCAAAAGACATTGTTAGGAACCTGTTGGGACAGGTAGATCTTAATGAAGTTGATTCAATTTGTGTAACCGGTCGGAGATTTAAGGAGTTCCTTAACCTGAACAATATCTCAGAGCCACTGGCTACCGAATACGCTTTGAAATACATCAATGGTAGCAATATCCCTTATAACGCTATTATAAGTGCCGGTGGTGAGACGTTCATTGTCTATAAACTTGACGATTCAGGAAAGATCAACAAGGTCCACACGGGAAATAAATGTGCTTCTGGAACAGGCGAGTTTTTCATCCAGCAGACAACGAGAATGGATGTAAGCTTGGACGATGCTATTAGATATGCACAAAATGAGGAACCACATCATGTGTCTGGTAGGTGTTCGGTCTTTTGTAAGAGCGACTGTACTCATGCCACCAATATAGGCGTGCCCAAGGGGCAAGTAGTAGCTGGCTTGTGCCAGATGATGGCAAGTAAAGTTCTCGAACTACTGAAAAATATACCAAAAGAGAACATCATGATCGTAGGTGGTGCCAGCAGGAACGAGGTTATGATCGATTATCTAAAACGTGAGATAAAGAACCTGACTGTCCCTAATGAAGCTACATACTTTGAAGCACTTGGCGCTGCTCTGTGGGCAATGGAGAATAAGACGGAGTCTGCTATTGATCTAAGTCAACTTTTTAAAAAAAACAAATCACAATTCGATTATCACCAACCATTATCCAATTTTACAGATATGGTTACTTTTACTCAGATGGAACGGGGGATTACTCAGGATGGAGACCGGTGCATTCTGGGTTTAGATGTCGGTTCCACTACCACGAAGGTTGTGTTGTTGCGTGAGTCAGATCTAAAGATTCTGGGAAGTGAGTACCTTCGAACGAATGGAGACCCGGTTGGCGCGTCACGAGCATGCTATAAGGCTCTCCTTGAGCAATTGAGCAATACAAAAGTGGTGATCCGAGGGTTAGGGGTGACTGGTTCAGGTAGAAAGATAGCAGGATTACATGCCCTTACTGATGGTGTAATCAATGAGATCATAGCCCATGCTACAGCAGCTATTCATTTTGATCTTGATGTGGATACTATATTCGAAATAGGTGGACAGGACGCAAAATATACATATATAACAAATGGTGTAGCTAGCGATTATGCCATGAATGAAGCCTGTTCAGCAGGGACTGGGTCATTCTTAGAAGAATCTGCGAAAGAGACATTAGGTATTGAGATGGAGGATATAGCTGAATGGGCAATGCAGGGCAAGCGTCCACCAAACTTTAACGATCAGTGTGCAGCATTCATATCGTCAGACACTAAAAACACATTTCATGAAGGTGTGCCAAAAGCGGACATCGTAGCTGGTCTGGTATATTCCATTTGTATGAATTATGTAAACCGAGTCAAAGGTGCTCGGCCAGTGGGAAAGAAGGTTTTTATGCAGGGGGGAGTATGTTATAATCGTGCTGTGCCAATTGCCATGGCAGCATTGTCAGGGAAGGAAATCGTAGTCCCGCCCGAACCAGGACTGATGGGTGCATACGGGGTTGCCTTAGAGGTCAAACATCAGCTTGACCAGGAGATAATGGAAGAACAGTTGTTTGATCTAGAAACTCTGGTTAATCGAAAAGTGAAATACAAGAGTCCCTTTACATGTCCCGGTGGTAAGGAAAAGTGTGACCTGGGCTGTAGCATCAACCGCCTGGTTATTGAAGGCAAACCCTATCCGTTTGGTGGTGCTTGCAATAGATATTATAATATCTGGCACAAGATAAAGTTAAATCCCGGAGAATATGACCTTGTTACCCTGCGACAAAAACTTGTGTTTGACGATTTTGCTCCTGATTTGAGCAATCTGCCTGAAGATGCACCGACAGTAGGTATTTTGCGTTCCTTCCTGACTAATACTTACTATCCGATGTTTGCTCATTTCTTTAATGAGTTAGGTTTCAGGGTGGTGCTTGCAAAGGAAGTGGACCAAAAAGGTATAGACCAATGCTCAGCTCCTTTCTGTTTCCCATGTGAGATATCTCACGGATATTTTCATAACCTTCTAGACCTTAATCCAGATTATATTTTCCTTCCCCATATTTGCAGCGTACAGGTTGAAAATGGTTATAATCCATCAAAGCTGTGTCCATTACTTCAGGGTGAATTATTCTATTTAAAAGCTACATTCGAAGATCGGTTGCTGAATGGCCCTATTATTATATCACCCTTTATAAAGTTTTCATTAGATACAACTGGACAGAGGAAGTCTTTCGTATCTATAGCTTCCGATCTGGGGGTGAGTAAAAAGAAAGCCGCTATGGCTTTTAATAAGGCACGAACAGTTCAAGATAAACTGCAAGGACAGATGATTGAATTGGGAGAAAAGATTATTTATGAGATTGAGAGTGATCCAGATAGGATAGGCATTATACTGTTTGGAAGGTCCTACAATGCATTTGTACCTGAAGCGAATAAAGGTATTCCCCACAAATTTGCCTCCCGAGGTATCACGATTATTCCCGTTGATTTTCTTGACTTGAAACAATATCCTGTTAAGGATCATATGTACTGGTCCTCTGGTCAAATCAACCTGAAAGGCGCAGTAGGCATCAAGAATCACACACAATTGTTTGGAACTTATATAACGAATTTCTCCTGTGGCCCTGACTCATTCATTATTGGGTACTTCCGGGATATTATGGATAGAAAACCTTCGCTTACACTTGAGCTGGATAATCATACCGCTGATGCGGGTCTTGAGACTCGAGTCGAGGCGTTTTTGGATATTGTTACTCGTTATCGACAATTACAAAAAAGAAAAAATGAAAAACAACAAGTCCTAAAGAGCTATCAATCGGCAACCACTAGAATTGAGAATGAGAAATTACTGATAACCACCTCAGAAAATGAGGAGATTTCATTGTTCGATCCTCGTGTGACATTGGTTTTAGCTTCTATGAGTCAGTATAGCACGCAGGCGATGACTGCAGTTCTGAAGATGCAGGGGATCAATGCGATAGCCTTACCCACTATGGGTGAAGAGGAATTGAAACTTGGACGTGGTAACACTATGTGCAAGGAGTGTCTACCACTTCAATTGACCATTGGTGCTTTCTTGAAATATATGCGCGATATGCGGTCTGAAAACGAGGTCACCATTTATTTTATGCCCACTGCAGAAGGACCTTGCAGGTTTGGGCAATATCAGGACTTTATGCGAGATTTTATAAAAAAACGTAAAGTTGAAAACATAGCATTTATGTCCTTGTCAGCTTCTGATAATTATGGAGGTCTTGGGTCAGATTTTGTTCGATTGGGATGGAATGCAATGGTTACCGCTGATGTGTTTGAGGATATACATAATTCCATGCTGGTTGTTGCAGAAGACCACAGTGGAGCTTTTCAGGAACTTCAAGCTATCTGGTCCTGTGTGCTCAAAGGTCTCGAGGGTAGTCGGGATAATCTAATGAAAGCTCTCAAGCAGGCAGCTACTGATTTGAAGAGAATACCACAGAAGAAACCCCTTAAAAAGACACCGCAAGTTTTGATCGTAGGTGAAGTATATGTACGTAAGGAAGGGCTTTCTCGCCGGTGGTTGCCAGAACGTCTGGCTGACAGTGGTATTGTTTCTCACGTGGCACCGATTCATGAATGGATATATTACCTCGATTGGCTGATTGAAAATAAATTAAGTGATAAAGATTATAGTCTTATGGGTCGTCTGGCAAACAAGATTAAAACCAAGGTCATGTCGCGGATCGAAAAGAATATCAAAGAAATAATAGCGGAATCGGGCTGGTACATTCCTCGAATGGTGGAAGTGGATCATGTGATTGGGGCTGGTGAGAACTTTATTTCACGAAAGCTGACTGGTGAAGCGATCCTTACTGTGGGTGGCCCCATGGCTGAAGTAGGGGAAGAATTTTGTGGTGCGATTGCCATTGGACCATTTGGCTGCATGCCCAACCGATTGAGCGAATCGATCCTGAATTTAAAAATGGACCGGGAGCACGTAACGAGGTTCAGAAAGGATAAAATGACCAACCGGGTGACGCGAGAGGTATCCAATTTACCCTTTATTGCCATCGAGAGCGATGGCAGTCCGTTTCCCCAGCTCATTGAAGCTCGGTTGGAGACATTCATCGTCCAGGCTTTGAGATTGCATAAAGTTATGATGAAGTACCAAAACAAGTAATAAATTGATGTCGTCATTTGATGATAAAAATAGATATTAAAATTCTCTAATTACCATTAGTATTTACATTTGTAGCACAATAGCCTTAACATTTTTCATTCAATATGTTAGAAGCTATCATTCTTGCAGGAAGCCCTAAAAAGAGAAAGCACCTGATCAGAGGTAAACACAAATTTTTTACTATGGTTAATAATAATTATCTCGGTAACTTGGTTGTTGACACTTTAACTAAAAGCCGTGTGATCGAGTCCATATATATCAATGGGAATAAACCTGAGTTGGAGAAAATCGTTACTGACCCGAAAGTGCAACAAATCATACAAGAAAAAGGGGGGATTTATTCTAATGCGATTATAGCTTTTAACTATACCAAGAATTTTGATAGTCCGGACAAGCAAGTTTTGTATTCAGCTTGCGATTTGCTCTTTTTAAATCCAATTGCTATAGAAAATTTTATTCCCAATACTACTTAATGATAATTCTGCATATATTCTTCCTGACACCGATTGAATAATTGAAAAACAAAGAAATCACAATGACCAACGATTCGCCAGAGATTAAATACCTTTTTGAGCCCCACTCGGTAGCAGTGATTGGTGCTAGCTTGAATCCAAATAAAATCGGATTCAAAATTGTGCAAAATATCATTGAGATGGGGTATCAGGGAAAAGTGTATCCGGTGAATCTCCGGGGTGGAGAGATTCTTGGTCATTCCATTTATACCTCACTGGAAGATATTGATGGCGAGATAGACGTGGCAGTGATTGCGATCCCTGCTCCTTTTGTACTCGATGCTGTCAAAAGCTGTGGTGTCAACAAAGTAAAATTCCTGATCATCATTTCTTCCGGTTTCTCTGAGATCGGGAATCTTGAGGAGGAACGAAAGATAATTCATCTTGCCAGAAAATATAATATCCGCATTCTGGGTCCCAACATTTTCGGATACTATTCTGCCAAGAGTTCTCTCAACGCCAGTTTCGGTCCCGGTGACATTCAACCCGGGCACGTAGCCATTATCACCCAAAGCGGTGCTCTTGGTGTGTCAATGATCGGAAAAACATCCGTTCAAAATATTGGTTTATCCGCCATTGTATCCGTGGGAAACAAAGCCGATATTGACGAGGCAGATCTGCTGGAATATCTGGTTGATCAGATTGAGACAAAAATCATCCTGATTTATATGGAGGGAATTCATGATGGCGCTAAACTTGTCCGCACGCTGAAAAAAGCTACCCGGAAGAAACCGGTAATTATGATCAAGTCCGGTCGCTCTAAACGGGGAGCTCTCGCTGCCGCCTCCCATACAGGTTCCCTTGCCGGCTCCGATGCTATTTTCGATGCCATTATTAAACAATGTGGGGTGATCCGGGCAGAAAACGTTACAGATGCCCTGAACTGGTGTAAGTATTTGTCTCATTCTCCTATGCCATCAGGACTGAATACCGTCATTATCACCAATGGCGGCGGCATCGGAGTTATGGCTACCGATGCCTGCGAAAAATATGGTGTGAAACTTTATGAGGATGCAGAACGACTGAAAACACTATTTCACGACATCACACCAGAATTTGGCTCTACCAAAAATCCCATTGACCTGACAGCCGAAGCCAGTGGGGAGGATTATATAGCCGCATTGAGAAAAGCATTAGATGACGACAGGATTCATTCCGTTATGGGATTCTATGGTGAAACAGCTTTCGTCAAAGCAGAACAACTTGCGAATATGATTACCCAGTGCAGCCAGGAATATATTAAAAAGGGGAAACCTTTTATTTTCTCGACCTTTGGAGGATACCACGCTGAACAGATTATCACCACTCTGAGCCGCGATAATTACCCGGTTTACCGAGATGTTTATGAAGCTGCTTCCTGTCTGGGAGCACTTTATTCCTTTTACAGAAACCAGATGGATATATCCCACGATGTTGATGAATTGGATGTTGATATAAAGAGCATCAATCGTATTGTAGATGAAGCTATGGACGATGATCGTGAATTTCTTCTGGCACTCGAGGGTCAGATGCTGCTTGAAGCCATCGGATTATCCTGTCCAAAAAGTGGCGTGGCACATTCTATAAGTGAAGCCGTGGAACTTGCAGAAAAAATTGGCTATCCGGTGGTGATGAAAGTGATTTCACGTGACATTCTCCATAAAAGTGACGTGGGTGGCGTCCTACTGAATCTCGAAAACCGAAATGAAGTCATCGACGCTTACCAGACCATTCTTCATAATTGTAAATCCTTCAGAACAGATGTGGTCATAGATGGTCTTGAGGTGGTGGAACAAATCAAGCCGGGCACAGAGGTTATTATTGGGGCTCGCAGAGACCGTGCTTTTGGACCAATCGTTATGTTTGGACTGGGCGGAATTTATGTGGAGGTAATGAAAGATGTATCCTTCCGGGCATTACCATTGAGTCGACGTGAAATTCGACTGATGGTTAAAGAAATTAAGTCGTATCCACTCCTGCTGGGTGTGAGAGGCGAAAGAAGAAAAGATATCAGGCAAATCGAAGAGACCATATTAAAGATTGGGTCGGTCATACAACACTGTAAAAAAATAACGGATATCGAAATTAATCCTCTTGTCGTTTATGATCAGGGCAAGGGAGTAAAATCCGTGGATGTCAGGGTTTTATTAACAAAGAACGAAAGGATAGAATAATGAAGAATTTTGTGTTTACTTCATTACAAAAAAATGCTGGAAAAACCAGTGTAATTGTGGGTATCTCAAAAGTATCGAATAAGAAAATTGGGTATATAAAGCCATTTGGCGACCGCCTGATGTACCAAAAAAAGCGGCTCTGGGATCACGATGCTTCGGTGGTAGCAAAACTACTGGAAATTAAAGAGCCAGTGGAGGAAATGACCATCGGATTTGACCATTCCAAACTGCGGTATCTTTATGATGAAAAAAGCTCCAGAGAAAAATTGATAGAAGTGGTAAAGCGAAACTCGAATGGAAAAGAATATCTTTTCGTGGAAAGTGGTGAGGATATCTGCCACGGTACTTCAGTTCAGCTTGATGCATTATCTGTATGCAAGGCTATTGATGGAAAATTGATTGTAGTGGTAAGCGGAGAGGATGAGGATGAAATTTTAGATGATATTACCTTCTTTAAACAGAATATTGATATTGATGGTGTTCATTTCGGAGGTGTTATCATCAACAAACTGAGAAACATCAAAGAATTCAAGAATATTCATCTGGACTATCTGAATCAGCTTGATGTCAATGTACTCGGATTGCTCCCCTATCAATCGGAACTGACCCATCCCACTCTCAAGCTTATATCTGAGGTTCTTTCTGCAAAAGTAATTGCCGGAGAGGACGCTCTTGATTCGATTGTCCAGGAGACCTTCGTGGGAGCCATGTCCGCCGATGCGGTTTTACGGGTAGAAAAGTTTAAGAAAAAAGATAAACTGATCATTACCAGCGGTGACCGGAGTGATATGATTCTTGCATCCATTGATACGGAATGCAGGGGACTCATTCTGACAAACAACATTTTACCTCCTGCAAACATCATTGCCAGGGCTTCCGAAAAGAAAGTTCCAATTCTCCTTGTCAAAACTGACACCTATCAGACCGCCAGAAGAATTAATGAGATAGTTCCCCTACTGACTGGCAGTGAGACAAAAAAAATAAAACTGTTGAAAAAACTTGTTCAGGATCACGTAAATCTTGATAAGTTGTTGGAGTGATCACTAATTATGGGGCACATCGCAAATTCAAAAAGCAGTTTAGTTCCTCTTATTGACCGATTGAATAAATATCCCATCGGCCTGGTGGATAGCGAAGTTTTACGGGAATTACTTTCACTCTTATTTTCTGAAGAAGAGGCTTTTATAGCTTCAAAATTCCCTCTGGAAGAGGCAACTTTACCTGAATTGTGCCGCGCTACGAAGATGAGTGAAGAAAACCTCCTCCCAGTTCTGGAGTCCATGGCGGATAAAGGACTCATTATGGATCTGCCTTACAATGGTACCACCTACTATCTCCTCATGCCAGGAACCATTGGCTTCATTGAGTTCACTTTCATGAAACATCGTGCTGATCTGCCCCTGGAGAAAGTGGCAAGACTGATGGAAGAATATCTTAAAGACTCGGAAAAAGGACATGCCAAAGAATTTTTTGGCAGTAAAACTCCACTAACCCGTTCCCTTGTGCACGAAGATCATATTCCTGTATCAAGTGTCGTAACTACCTATGAGAGCGCTCGGGAGATTATCAAACAATCAAGTTTTGGTGCAGCAGGGATGTGCTACTGCCGCCATCAGAAGGAACACGCTGGAGGAACCTGCAAAAAGGGCGTTCCGGTAGAAGGAATTTGCATCTCCCTGGGAAATGGTGCCCGATTTTTATCCCGTCGAGGATTCGCTGAAGAAAAAAGTAAGGAAGAACTGCTGGACATCATCAACATGGCTCACGACCTGAACCTGACTCACGTTACCGATAATGTGAGGAATAAACCCTCTTTTATCTGTAACTGTTGCGGGTGCTGCTGCCACATCATGGCTGGAGTGAAGGCAGGGTACTATAACGGTGTTGCGAAAACAAATTTTATT
Source organism: Fidelibacterota bacterium (assembly GCA_014381485.1). Lineage (GTDB taxonomy): Bacteria > Fidelibacterota > Marinisomatia > Marinisomatales > CAZVFT01 > JACNLN01. The sequence goes on along the minus strand of JACNLN010000107.1, from coordinate 371 downwards.
GCTACGATTGATCCTGAAGTCTGCGACTATTGTGGAGATTGTTTTACAGCATGCAATGCCAGAGCCATCGGATTGGATAAATCACAGCGATATGCCGGCAGGTCTGACAGAAGAAGCCGGGTCAATGAGGAAATATGTCTTGGATGTGGTGCATGTATCTCCTCCTGTGAAAAGGAAGCCATCTCCCTCATCCCTCGAGAAAATCCTTCAATTCCAACAGGAAGGAAACGAGATCTTTACAAAACCATCCTGAAAGAAAAGGGACGACTGACCCCTTATATTATCAGTAGGGTGAAGAAAAAGGTTAGGAAATTTTTACCTATTCGGGCATAGACCTTTAATCTGTGCGAGTTTTCTTTTTAATTCAACAT
>JACNLN010000172.1 GCA_014381485.1 Fidelibacterota bacterium | reverse complement strand
TATGGCCAGTGGCAAAGACTTTCTCATTACTACCATACACATCTAAAAGATTTATGTCAATTCCACTCTCCATACGATCAAAATTTACCCCGTCGTAGTGGACGATGGTGCCTTCATTCCCAACGAAAAATATATTTGATTGAGATGAATACCATATTTTTTCAACCGTTTCATCGGTATTAATATCCCTTAACCATTCAAGAGAAGTCTCTACACCATCCCAATGATATATACTCCCTGAAGCAAACCAGATATCATTTTCTGAAAAATACCATATTCCTCTAGGGGTAATGGAAGAAACACTTATTCCAGTTCCTTCCAATTTCCTTACATTCCAAACTTCTCCATTCCATACTGCTGCTCCATAATATCCACTATCCGTGTCAATATTTCCTACTACCCACACATTATTTTCATCTATTATCGCCACATCCTTCAGGTAACTGCCGTATTCTCCCAGCGTATCTATCTCCCAGACAAAGTGGTGGCTGGTGGTATCCATAATGCATTCAGTGTGATTTTCATTCCAGTGGTAACCTTCTTTACATTCGCATTCCCCATTTACTTCTATCTGATGAGGACCACAATCTATATCTTCAAGTGGCTCAGGGCAGGCGGTGAAAACTAAAAATGCAAAATTAAGCATTAGGAATGTAACAAGGTTACGGTGAAGTTTCAGGATAACAGTGGTGTACAAATATTTTTTATAGATAATCATTATTTTAACTCCATTTTATAACAAGTATTTAATCGGCATTCTATTCAAAGTCAATAAATTTCCGGTCAAGTCCACTTTATGTAATAGTGGCACCCCCTTGCGGAGAAATAGTCCAACTATCAAATAACTCCACATCTATCTCATTGATTACAATATACTCTGGCGCAAATAAAATTAATTCACCGCTGCTTTCACTTAAATTCACACCTTCGCCAATAAGAGTCACATTGAAATACTCTGCTTCAACTGTGGCAACGCTATCCGTAAACACAACCCTTGTCTCGCGGCTCTGTTCATTTTCGAATATACCGGTTGGAGAAAGCGTATCCCCGTTGGCTTTCATCGCCAACCAGCGGTGAAAGACTTGGTAAACACTGTTACCCTCATTGATAAGAAGTGGTGCGCGGAGGGAGTAGTAGACGTCTTGTTGTTGAGGGTCTTGATTCAAAAACACCTCATAGGAGCCGTCGGGATTGGAAACATCTGTGTAGAGATAGAAATCATCAGGCTGTTCATCCAAAGTCTCATCGTAATACCAGGGGTCCCTAATCTGTATGGAACCAATAGATTCAAGCGTTATAGAAGCTAAAGAGATATATTTGGCATCTTTGCCTGTTTCAAAGGAAGACGGAGTAAAATCATCGGCAAGCTTAAAACGACTATTATCCTCATCCCAATGATGGTGCTGGTAATCCTTAACGGTACCCTGATAATTGTAATCATCAAATCGCCTTTCTAAGGTTTCAATATTATATTCATCGTCTAAATTCAGATTTCTCTGACTGCCTGACACAAAGGTCTCCTGTGTATTTGTCACTTTGTTCGTAAGTGTAAACTGACCGCCTGGATCTTCATCCACAATGAGGTTTCTAAATGTATAAGTCACTGTGTTAGGAAACTCCACACGATATAAACGTACATCCACTTCATAGTTATCGGATGGGAAATAAACGGATGAAACCAATAACTGAGTTGAGCTTTCGTAAGGAATCACGGCTGAATGAATAGGACGGTTACGATAACCCAGTCCACTTCCATTATCCAATTCGCCTAAATCTGCAATTTCTAAAGGCTGACTGCCAAATCCCCCTTCCACTTCTGAATAGCCAATGACCTGTAAATAAATATGGTTACTAATATTAGAATCATCAAATGAGAGAAATGAAAGAAAAAAATCACCGCTGTTTTTATCTGCAGATAGGTGAGGATACGTGGCAACCCGAGTGTTTTCATATACTTTTTCGGCTGAAGACCAGGTTGCGCCCTGATCGCTAGACTCTGAATAATATAGACTCCATAATTGAGTATTGGTATCATAGTCAGAAAAAACTAACATCGTTTTCCCAGATAGACTATTATAAGCAATCGTGGGGGGTACCATCTTTTGAAGTTTACTGTTCCATGGAGTAAAAATTTGAGTAATCGTTGCGATAGATATTGGATTTTCCTGGTACTTACGTACTTTTATATTGGACCCTATAATATAACAAAAATAAGCTGTGTTATTATCACCTACCGTTAAATCAAATAATACGCTGGTATTATTATCAACATCATAACCATCGGGGCTATAACTGCCGGATGCTGTACGTTTATAATACTTAAGCCTCTCTCCATTTGCTGTCAATTCCCGAGTTAAGAAATGCACTTCATTAGAACCGGAAGTATAATCCCTATAAGAAGTATTTGCTCGTGTGAAACTTTCATATCTTTCTAATGTCCAATTACCGTCACCTACCTTATAACTGGATGTCCATGTACCTACAATATCATTGACATTTTGAGGCGTAAAATCATCATCCCCTCGTAATATCAATACTTGATTCGTGCCTTGAATAATGTGTAATCGAGAATCAAGGACTTCATCACTATATGGATTAATATCATCTGAATATTGATTATTCCATGGATCGCCCGCCTGCCAATATCTCACCGAAGGAAAGAAAAAATCAAGATAACCCAACTGTGTAAATACCAGACCAAAATTATTATTTGCTTCATCCATGACAATGTATGGATCTACCTGGTGATAGTAAAAACCTGACTGATCTTCACCATCACTATGAAACTCTAATGTAACTGTTTGGGGGCGAATAACTCCTGTAATCAACATTAGTATTATGATATTTAATGAAGTGAATCTTTTCATTGTTTTTTCCTTTCTTAGGTTTTTCTTATTATGAACGATTTTATTGAACTGCACCTGTTTATACAAGTTTTTGTTATATTTTAACGATCTTTCATCTATATCCCCTCACTACGTAGGCTTTATCTAAAAATGGAGCATAGTCAATTCCGACAATCACTGCAAAATCAGATTGTATTGCAATACTTCTAAATCTGGATTGATCCTGGTATAAATCTTCATACCATTTCCAGTTTATGCCGTTATAGTGAAATACAGAACCATACTCACCTACGATAAATAGATCATTCGGGGTGTTTCCTCTTACTCTCCAGGGATAAGCAAAATATCCCGCTTCCTGATAAATATTTATTTCCTCATAGGAAGATGGGGACAAAGCACTATCAAGAGCAAACATCCCAAAGCCACCACCAAACCATAACAGGTCTGAGTCTTCCCATGCCCAAAGTGTGCCTGCCATTGGGGAGTAAACAGTCTCGTCACTTAAACTATTACCTCCACCAGAATAACGTTCATAAATTGTGTACCACTGATTTTCATAATATGCTAAAATAACTGAACTGCCATCATTGGAAGAATACCCACATGCCCAAACTCTTATCTCCCCGCTTTCTTGATCTTCCACTCCCCATATATCTGTTAATTTTATATCCGTTCCGCTCTCCATATACTCAAAATTTACCCCGTCGTAGTGGACGATAGTGCCTTCATTACCAACGAAAAAAATATTTGATTGAGAGGACGCCCATATCTTCTCGACTGTTTCACCCGTTCCAATATCTCTAAGCCATTCTAACCTTGTCTCATTTCCATCCCAATGATATATACTCCCGGATGCAAACCAAATATTATT
>JACNLN010000221.1 GCA_014381485.1 Fidelibacterota bacterium | reverse complement strand
CCTGAAACAGAGGAAGAGACAGAAGAAGTTGCTTTGGCTGAAACTCCGATTGTTGAAGAACCAGTTGAGGAAATTCCAGAAGAAGAGCCAGCTTCAACGAAGGAACCGGAAGAGGAACAAGCAGTGGAAGAAGATCAGGAAGAAAAAGAGGATGCAGATGTCCGCAGTGAAGAAGAATCTTCTGTTAAGAAACCGGTACCACAAGAAGATACTGCAAAATCATCAGTCGAAGATACCGCTGAAGAGGAAATGAAAGTGAGTAAAGCTGACTCTGAAGAGGAAAAAGCAGAGCAGAAAAAGTCCAAATCTGATGACGAATCAGAAGAGGAGAAAAGTGAAGAAAAGAGTAAGTGATCCCGACTTTCTAGGATGGAAAGCCGAGAGTGATGAATAAGGTAACTGAGGAGAAGATCATGAAGGAATTCATAGAAGCGATCGTCAAGCAGTTAGTTGATAAGCCGGATGAGGTTGTCGTAGAACCTGTTGAAAGTGAAAGAACCATCATTTACGAGTTAAAGGTAGGAGATGGTGATCTTGGTAAAGTGATCGGCAAACAGGGCAGAACTGCTCAATCCATTCGGACGCTGATGTCAGCTATCAGTGCAAAAGGTGGTGGTAAACGCGCCATATTGGAAATCATCGAATAGTTTGATTCCTTAAAAAACGGTTAAGGTCTATTGGTAAGGTCACCTGAACAGTAGACCTTTATGGGTAATCTAAAGATTGTTCCACTGATTCCATTCTTTTTAGTTTCAATGGAAAGAATGTGGAAGAGTCTTGACAAACCATAAATGGTTAAGAGGGGTGAAATAAGTCAGATAACTGTCAGAGAGTATGTCTTTTGATGCCCGATTGATTGGAGCGATTCTCTTAATCATAATAACAGGACAATTGAGAAGTGAGTTTTCCAGAAATTAATCCCAGTGAAATCTTTCCGGATGACATCATTGGAATGGATGTAGTTACAGCGGATCACATATTTATCGGTGAATTAACGGATGTGCTTCATACACCTGCTCACGATGTTTATGTTATTGATTGCAACGGGAAGGAAGTGCTAATTCCAGCAGTGACAGAGTTTGTTAAGGAGATTGACTTTGATGAGGATAGAATCATTATTTCTCCTATAGAGGGACTATTACATTGAGGATGAAAATCTATTTCGTTACCCCATTCCCGCAACTGGTTAAATCTGTGCTGGGAGAGAGCATTCTCCGTCGAGCAGAGGAGAAGAAATTGGTTTCTTACAACATCGTGGATCTAAGACAGTTTGGAGAGGGGAAATATTGTCAGATTGATGATTATCCCTTTGGCGGTGGAACCGGAATGGTTATGATGCCTGAACCCCTTTTTAAGGCAATGGATTGGGTATGTGAACAGATTGGTGACGAAGAGAAACGCGTTATTTTTCCCACACCTCAGGGGGAAAAATATACCCAGGACACAGCGAGGGAACTGTCTCAATGTGAGTACCTTGTCTTCATTTGTGGTCATTATAAGGGTGTTGACGAGAGAGTTATAGAAACCCATGTTAGCGATGAATACTCTATTGGTGACTACGTTGTAACTGGAGGTGAAATACCCTCTATGGTAATTCTGGATTCGATAGTTCGATTGATTCCGGGTGTTTTGGGGGACGAAGAATCGGCAAGAACCGATTCCTTTTTCCACAAACTTCTTGATCATCCTCACTATACCCGACCGAAAGTTGTGCGCGGGATGGAAGTACCGGATGTTTTATTAAGTGGTCACCATGCTAAAATTGATGAATGGCGACAGGCACAACGTGAAAAAAGAACTCATGAAAGACGTCCCGATATCTGGGAAAAATACAACAAGGAAAAAATAGAGATGGAGAATGAATTATGAACCTGAATGAATTGACAAAAGATTATCTGAAGAAAGATATTCCTGATTTTCGCGCAGGTGATACTGTAACCGTCAGAGTGAGAGTAGTTGAAGGAGGTCGTGAGCGCCTTCAGAAATTTGAAGGAGTCGTTTTGGCCAGGCGCGGCTCCGGTATGGATGAGACCTTTACTGTGAGAAAAATTTCATTCGGAGTGGGCGTTGAGAGGATATTTCCACTTCATTCACCCAATGTTGTAGATATTAAAGTGATAAAAAGGGGTAAAGTCCGCCGAGCAAAATTATACTATCTCCGCAAGCTGAGAGGTAAGGCGGCACGGATTAAAGAGCGGAGGGAGTAAAAACCCCAATGGAATTCCTTGGGTTAATCCCCTCAAATGTTGTTTATTCTTAAACAAAATCCGTATTTTATCCGTAAAAATCTGCTTGTCTTGTGAAATCCGCCAGCTGGCGGATATTTCTACAGGGTGTCTGGTAATTTAATGAGATATATCTTGTATTATTCGATTTTTTTTATTCCCTATTCACCATTTATTATTTAAACTAATAATTTGAATTGAGGAAAGAATGAAACTCCGTGATCTTCCTTCTGTCAACAGTATTATAGAATCCCTTAACTGGGAAGAGATCCAGATCCCAAGGGCTTATGTGATCACTCTTATTCGGGATCAACTGTTGAGGTTTCGAAAAGAAGGTGATGAAGGATTAAAATCCATAACCCCCGAAGAAGTGATAGAATCAATCAATGATACTATTGAGAAAATGAAAAAACCAAGCCTTAAGCAGGTCATCAATGGCACGGGGATTGTGCTGCATACCGGACTGGGAAGGGCTCCTATCTCAAAAAGTATTCTTCAAAACATAATATCCGAATTAGAAGGTTATACATCTCTGGAACTGGATTTAACGACTGGAAAACGGGGAGAACGAAATGTTCACATTTCCTTACTCCTCGCTTCTCTAACTGGTGCTGATGCTTCCATTATCGTCAATAATAACGCGGCAGCAGTTCTGCTTTCCCTAAATAGCCTCGCTGATGGGAAAGAAGTTATCGTTTCTCGTGGACAGCTCGTGGAGATTGGTGGTTCTTTCCGGATGCCAGATGTCATTAAAAAAAGTGGAGCCACACTGGTGGAAGTGGGTACTACAAATCGTACACATTTCAAAGATTATCAATCTGCCATATCTGAGAACAGTGGCGCAATTCTTTTTGTTCACACAAGTAATTATCGTGTCACGGGATTTACGAAAGAGGTCCCCATTTCTGCATTGACCGACCTGACGAAGAAACATCGCATCCCTCTGGTAGTGGACCTGGGAAGCGGTGCATTATTCAATTTTGAAAAAGTGGGACTCCCACACGAACCGCAGGTATCCGAGATACTGAAATATGGGGCAGACCTGGTAACGTTTTCTGGAGATAAACTTCTTGGCGGACCACAGGCTGGGCTAATCTGCGGGAAGAAAAGGTGGATTAGGATGATTCATAAAAATCCTCTCTACAGAGCAATGAGGTGTGATAAGATAACCATTTCCGTTATGGAACAGACTCTCAAAACATTTCGGGATGAGGGTTTCTCAGAAGAAAATCTTTCTAACGTTCTTTTAAAAGTATCACGTAAAACTCTGAGAAAACGAGCCCTACAGGTAGTACAAAACTTTCCTGATGAGGTGGTAGAAAAACTAGTACTTTCTGTGGTGGATTCCGAGGTGGAAGCAGGAAGCGGATCTCTTCCCACAGAACTGATTGAGAGTAGTGCTCTCCGGTTTGTTTGTAAGCATATTAAACCAACAGAACTGTCAAAAAGATTTCGACAGTGGCAGATCCCCATTATCGGTTACATCTCTGGAAATCGATTTTATATCGATCTTAAGGGAGTACTACCAAAACAGGATAAG
>JACNLN010000228.1:2589-3801 GCA_014381485.1 Fidelibacterota bacterium | reverse complement strand
TCCCGCCGATTTCCCAAAAACGAATTGGAACTTCAGGAAGTATTTCTGGATGCCTAACTTGGGTCTATATGGTTTCCAGGCGATGACGTTAATGAAAGATGTATTCATATTGCACGGTACTGGTGTAGGAGGTGGTAGTCTGGTTTATGCAAACAATTTATTGATTCCTCCTGACGAGGTTTTTGATGATCCTTCCTGGGGAAGCCATGGCTGGAAAGAGAAACTTGCACCCTACTACAAAACGGCTCAGAGAATGCTTGGGGTTACACTCAGCAAAGTAGTGGTGAAATCCGATGAATTGCTAAAAGAGTGTGCGGAGGAAATTGGAAGGGAAGATACTTTTCACGTCAATGACGTAGGAATTTATTTTGGCGAAAAAGGTGTGACAGTACCTGACCCATATTTTGATGGTAAAGGACCTGAAAGAACAGGATGCGAGTTGTGTGGTGGTTGTATGGTGGGCTGCCGATATGGGTCAAAAAATACATTAGACCTGAATTATCTCTATCTGGCTGAACAGCTGGGAACGCAAGTAATCCCGGATACAAGAGTAGTAGATGTAAAACCATCCGGGGATGGTGGATATATTCTTACAACGAAACGAGTTACAGGCATCATCCATAAAAAGAAGCAATTTCATTCAAAAGGGATAATTTTTTCAGGTGGTGTGATGGGAACAATAAAATTGCTTTTGCAATGTAAATCGTGTGGATCACTCCCTGGTATCTCAGATCAACTGGGAAATAAAATTCGGACAAACAGTGAAGCTCTTGTTGGTGCCGTAGCTAAGGGAAAAGAAGAGGATTATTCTCAGGGTATCGCAATCACTTCAGGCATTTACCCCAACGACCATACTCATATTGAGGCTGTGCGATATGGTAAAGGACAGGATGCTATGGCACTTCTGGCAACAATCCTTGTTGGTGGTGGTAAGTTCTGGCCACGTCCATTGCGATTCCTGGGAAATATTCTTCGACGTCCAATCAAATTTCTCAAATCGCTTAATCCTTTCGGCTGGGCGAAAAAAACCACTATCCTTCTTGTCATGCAAACTATTAGCAATTATATGCGATTTGAATATAAACGACGCTGGTGGAGACTGGGATGCAGATCTATGAACTCCAACTGGAATACCAACGAAAAAGTACCATCTTACATCCCAGTAGCGAATGATTTTGCAAAAAGGATGGCAGAAAAGGTTAAGGGCGATCC
>JACNLN010000228.1:0-1849 GCA_014381485.1 Fidelibacterota bacterium | reverse complement strand
GTTGGGATTCGTCAGATTGAAGAAAAGGCAGCCATCAGTTTAGTGGAAATTCTCCCCTATGAAGCAGGCGTAAATACCGTGAAGGGACAATTGAATATCCGTGGGGCTTCGGGATACACCATGGGAGCGGGTGAACGCTCGCTCCTGCTGCTTGATGGAGTACCGCTTCTTGGGAGTGCTGCTGGAAATATTACGTGGTCGGTGATTCCTACTTCAGAAATTGCTCAGGTGGAAATTGTCAAATCCGGGGGGTCTGCCCTGTATGGCTCCAGCGCTCTGGGAGGAGTGCTGAACATCATTACCCGCAACGCACCAACAACTCCTGAAACCCGCATCAGAGTTAAGATGGGTGGATACAGTCAACCAAAATACATCCAGTGGCAATGGCGGGATAAACCGGGATTGTTCTATACCACTGAATTGACTCACGCACGCCCCTTCGGTCCGCACAGTTTTTGGGTCCGGGCTCAAAGGCGCTACTCCGATGGCTATACTAAGCTGAACTGGATGGAACTAAATAACATCACCGGGAAAGCCAAACTTAATTTTGGAAAGCATTTTAGCACTTCTCTCTATGTCAATTACTATGCGGATCGCAACGGGCTTGAATCTCAGTGGAAAAGTCCTGCAGACCCTTTTGAAGCTCCTATCGGTGAGGAAGATAATTATGGCAAAGGAAGTAAACTCCACATCAACGGATTCTTTAATTATATCTCTTCTCCAAACGTGGTAATAAAGATAAAAGGAGCTCTATACGATGTCCACTGGCAGAATTACGGGACCAATCAGGATTTTTCCAATGAAAAAAAATATTTCGGAGAAGTCCAGTTTGCCACAAACTGGTCAAAATCCTTGAACACAACAGCGGGGATTGTTTTGCAGAGGACATCCATCGATGCCAGAATTTTCGGTGATCACCACAGTTTATCTACGGCTGCTTATTTACTTACTCAACAACGTATGTTTCAGGAAGTTACGGTATCAGCAGGCGGACGGTGGGAAACTTACCAGGTTGATGATAAAACACTGGATCAGTCCCTGGCACCCCAGGTAGCACTTAACTGGAAACACAACGATTGGTTAGCGGTGCGTGGTTCAATTGGATGGGGTTTCAGGGTACCGACAGTGGCGGAATTATTCACAAGGTCGAAACTGAATGTATTTATTGTTGAGTCTAACCCAGACCTGAAGGCTGAAACCAGCATCTCCCTTGAAACGGGGTGTACTGTGATGTTGCCAGGTAAGGAGTGGTTACCCAATCTGAAATTGGATGTCGGTCTGTTTCAAAATGAATTTAAAAACCTGATTGAACCCAGTCTAAAACCTGATGTTCCAGATACTATTCAATTTCAAAACATCAAGGATGCTCGTATCACTGGAGCTGAAGTTGGGTTGAAATCGGCATTGTTAAAAAATAAGCTGCTTCTCGGCATTGCATATACATGGCTTGACCCCCTTGAAGTAAATACGTCAGGGACAGTTATTGATACCCTTTCCTACCGTTTCCGACACACTCTTGTATCAACCATTACCGGATATTGGTTGAGATTTTCCGTTACCCTTGAGCACCGCTATTCGAGCAGAATGGATAAAGTAGAATTGTTCGATGAAAATCCACTAACTGAACAGGATAAACGTGTTCCCATCCGATTGTGGAATGCAAGTGTCAGTTACTCATGGCACCACTGGGAATTTTTACTGAGATGCGAAAATCTCTTCCAATATTACTATACAGAACTAGAAAGAAACCTGGGAACTGAACGGAATTTTTCCCTTACATGTTCAAAAGTGTTTTGAGGAATTATTGGTGAGTAGTTAGTTGCTACTTGTGATTGATAATTGTCAGTCA